>CAMLYN010000056.1 GCA_946491675.1 uncultured Mycoplasmatota bacterium
CCTTACTTTCATATTAATTTTATCTTAAAATAAGTTATTAGTCAATATTTTAATTTAACATAAAATATTATTAAAAAAATTGTACTAAATTGTACAATTAATTATTTATTTCTTTTTTTACATTAATAGCGGCAACAGTAGCTTCACTAACAGCAGTAGTTAATTGATAAACATCTTTTTTAATAATATCACCACAAGCAAAGATATAATCAATATTAGTTTTCATTTTATCATCAACAATAATATAACCATTATCTTTTTTAATATCTTTTAAAAATTCAGTATTAGGTTCATAGCCAATAGCAATAAACATACCATCTACCATAAATTCACCTTTATTAGTAATAATTTTATTTAAAATATTATTATTGCTATTTAGTGTTTTAATAACACAATCTAATTCTATTTGAATATTTTTTTTACTTTTAATTCGTTCAGCTAAAGTATCTTCTCCTTTAAATTCTTTACCTCGACCAATAATAATTACTTTTTTACAAATATCAGATAAATATAAGGCTTCTTCCATCGCAGAATTACTATAACCAACAATAGCAACTATTTTATCTTTATATAGATTAGCATCACACAACGCACAATAACTAACATTTTTTAAATTATTAGTATTTTCTAGTTTACGAGCTTTACGACCAATCGCTAAAATAACTTTTTTAGTAGTTATAGTTTCTAAATCAGTTATTACTTGATGATCTTGGATATTTATTACCTTACCATATCTAATTTCAATACCTAAGTTATTAACTTGTTCATATATTTTATAGGCTAAATCAGGGCCACTAATACTAGTAAAACCTGGATAATTTTCAACTGAACTAATTTTATTTAATAAACCACCAGGGGCATCATTATCTAGAATTAAAACATTTAAGTTGGATCTTTTCAAATAAATAGCAGCAGTCATTCCAGCAATTCCTGCGCCAACAACAACACAATCAAAATCTAATTTCATCTAAATTCTCCATATCATTATAACGGTTATTTAATTTTGATCCCCGTGATTTAACTAATAAAATAATTAAACCAATTATTACTAAAGCTAAAGAGACAATTTGAGCTACTTTAAAATCAAATAACATTAAACTATCAGTTCGCATTCCTTCAATAACATATCTACCTATACCATACCAAACCAAATATAAACCGGTTGTTTCGCCAATTTTACAATAATACCTTCTTCTAAATAATAATAGTAAAATAAAGCCTAATAAACACCATAATGACTCATATAAAAAAGTAGGGTGGTAATAGACACCATGAATATTCATACCATCAATAATAAAACCTGGAATAAATAAATTTTGTAAAGTTTCTAAAGTTGTAGCTGGCCCATGTGCTTCACCATTGAAAAAATTACCCCAACGGCCAATTGCTTGACCGATAATTAAACCTACTACAACAATATCTAACATCCGCCAAGTATTAACTTTATATTTTTTAGTATAAAATATAATAAATATTAAACCAAATAAAATACCGCCATGAATGGCTAAGCCACCTTCCCATATTTTAAATATATCAAGTAGATGATGACTATAATATTCCCATTCAAAAACTACATAATAAATTCTTGCTCCTAATATGCCAAATAACATACATAATAATATTAAATTTATGATATAATCCTCTGGTATTTTAAATCTTTTTGATTCTTTAATTATAAATGAACCGCCAACAAAAATACCCAATAAAATCATTATTGAATACCAATATATCTTAATAAAACCTAAATCTAATAAAACTGGATTCATAAATTCATTCCTTTCTATTATTAATTATATCATGAATAGGTAATTTGTTAACAAAAAATTCAAGATTTAATACTTGAATTTAATGATTATTGATAACTGAAGAAATAGGTATTATATAATTATTATCATCTAATTTAGTCAAATTATCATAAAAACAAATGATTCCACCTTGACCAATTTTTTTACCATGATTTTTAATCTTTTTAAAATTTTTAATCATTTCTTTAGTTGGTAGAGCTGTTTTTTTTATTTCAAAAGGAAATAAAGTATCATTCTTGTAAAATAATAAATCAATTTCATTTTTTTCTTTATCACGATAGTAAGATATGTTAGGTCTAATACCTTTGGCATTATAGGATTTTATTATTTCACTGATGACAAAGCTTTCTAAAAAATGACCTGAATTAGAGCTCATTTGTAATTCCTTGGCACTACTAAATCCTGATAAATAACAAGCTAAACCCGTATCCATAAAAATTATTTTTGGAATATGCGTTAATCTTTTTAAATTGGATGACATAAATGGTTCTAATAGATAAACCAAACCAGAAGTAGTAAGGATCGATAACCAATTAATAGCTGTTGGTACACTAATACCAGCATCGTTAGCTAAAGTTGTATAATTTAACTGTTCACCTGTTTTAGAAGCTACGCTAACAATAAATTTTCTAAATGATGATTCATTTCCTATTTGTGTTAATGATTTAACATCTCTTGAAATATAAGTATCAATGTATCCTTGAAAATATAAGTCAGTTGACATTTCTTTTTCAGTATACAATCTTGGCATACCACCTTTAAAAATAATTTCAAATATTTTATTAACACTAATTTTAGAAACTTTATTTAGTTCAATAGGATCAAATAATTTCTTATTTTTTACTTTATTTATTTCTGAATATGTAAAACTATTTAAATTAATTATGCCAACTCTTCCAGCTAAAGATTCACTAACATTATTCATTAAATGAAACTGTTGTGAACCAGTCAACCAATACATACCATTTTTCTTTTCTTTATCTACATTAATCTTGATATAAGAAAATAAACGTGGAGCATATTGAACTTCATCAATTAGTAAAGGAGCAGGGTGTTCTTCTAAAAACAATTTAGGATCTTCTTGAGCCTGAGTTCTCAATACTTCATCATCCAAAGTAATATATTCCATATTTTGTGGTTTTAAATTTAATAATAAAGTTGTTTTGCCAACTTGACGAGGACCTGTAACTAATAAAACAGGAAAAGTTTTATTAACCTCTTTAATCATCTGTTCAGCTTCTCTTGAATACATATTAATCACCATTTATAATTTTACGCTATAACTTTACAAAAGTCAATATTAGCACTTTATAAAAGTCAGATATGATACTTTATAAAAGTCATTTTTTATTTAAACATATTTTATGTTTTATTAATAGTATATCTATATTATTAATTATTATCCCCATATCATAAATTAAATTATCTTTACTTTACAAAAGTCAGTATATCTACTTTAAATTAGTCGGAACTTTTATATTCAAATAAAATATCTCTTAATTCCATAGCTCTTTCAAAATCTAGATTTTTAGCAGCTTCTTTCATTTCTTTTTCAATTTCAATCATCAATTTTTGTTTATCTTTTTTACTCATTTTACTTGGTTCTTTTTCTAATTCTTTATTATTTGTAACGACCTCTCTAATTTCCTTAATAATAGTTTTAGGGACAATATTATGCTCTAAATTATATTTTTCTTGAATTTCACGACGACGAGAAGTTTCTTGAATCGCTTTATTCATTGAATCACTAATCGTATCAGCATACATAATAACTCGACCATTAGCATTTCTAGCAGCTCGACCAATTGTTTGAATAAGACTTCGTTCACTTCTTAAAAAACCTTGTTTATCAGCATCTAATATAGCAACTAAACTAACTTCAGGAATATCTAATCCTTCACGTAATAAATTAATCCCTACTAAAACATCATATTTTCCTTTTCGCAATTCACTAATTATTTTTAATCTTTCTAAAGTTTTAACTTCAGTATGAAGATAAGCAACTTTAATATCTAGTTTTTTTAAATAATTAGTTAATTCTTCAGCCATTCTAATAGTTAAAGTAGTAATTAAAGTTCGTTCATTTTTATTAATTTGACTATTTATTTCGTTAATTAAATCATCAATTTGACCTTTAGCTGGTTTAACAGTAATTAAAGGATCTAAAAGGCCTGTTGGTCTAATTATTTGTTCAATATATTTATTATTAGTTTTACTTAATTCATAGTCACCTGGTGTGGCTGATACACAAATTATTTGGTTTATTTTTGCTTCAAATTCATCAAATTTTAAAGGTCTATTATCTAAAGCACTAGGCAATCTAAAACCATACTCAACTAAAACTTCTTTTCTAGCTCGATCACCATTATACATTCCTCTTACTTGTGGTAAAGTAACGTGAGATTCATCAACAACCATTAAAAAATCCTTATCAAAAAAATCAATTAAAGTAGTAGGCGTAGCTCCTGGTGGTTTTAAAGCTAAAGGTCTAGAATAGTTTTCCACACCACGGCAAAACCCAGTTTCTTCTAGCATTTCTAAATCATAATTAGTTCTTTCTTGTAATCTTTGATATTCCAGTAATTTATTTTCTTTTTTAAATTTTTCTAATTGTTCTTCTAACTCTTTTCTAATATTTTTAATTGCTATTTTTAATTTATCTTCACTAGTAACAAAATGACTAGCGGGGAATATAGAAACAGAATTTTTACTATTAATTATTTTCCCAGTTAAAATATCCACTTCTGTTATTTTATCTATTTCATCACCAAAAAACTCAATTCTAATAGCATGATTATGTTGTGATATAGGAACAACTTCTAAAATATCGCCTCTAACTCTAAAACAACCTCTTTTTAAATCTAAATTATTACGTTCATATAACATCTCAACCAATTTTTCTAAAATTTTATTTCTTTCAACATTATCACCAACTGTCAAAGTTAACATTTTATTACGATATTCTTCTTTTTCACCAATGCCATAAATACAAGATACAGAAGCGACAACAATAACATCTCGTCTATTTAGTAGTGAAGCTGTAGCTGCATGTCTTAATTCATCAATTTCGTCGTTAATAGCAGCATCTTTTTCAATATAAGTATCAGTTTTAGCGACATAAGCTTCAGGTTGATAATAATCGTAATAACTAACAAAATATTCTACTCTATTATTAGGAAACAACTCTTTTAATTCAGCATATAACTGACCTGCTAATGTTTTATTGTGTGCCAAAACTAAAGTTGGTTTATTAACTTTAGCAATAACATTAGCGATTGTGAAGGTTTTTCCGGTACCAGTTGCACCTAATAAAACTTGATATTTTTCATTATTATTAATTCCTTCAACCAATTTTTCTATTGCTTGTGGTTGATCCCCACTTGGTTTAAACTTTGATACTAAATCAAACATTTTAGAACACTCTCCTCATAGTAATTAAGATTTTTTCAATAATATTTTTCCAAACGAAACATTAAAATCAATATAATAATACAATAAAAAAGAATAAAAAACAATAGCTAACTTTCTTTATGTGATATAATTAAAATGGTGATATAAATGCATATAAAACATCCTTTAAAACCTATTTATGATGAAAATAGTATTGTTTTAATTCTAGGTAGTTTTCCTTCAGTAAAATCACGGGAAAAACAATTTTATTATAGTCATCCTAAAAATCGTTTTTGGAATGTTCTTGCAAAAGTTTTTAATGAAAATATTAAAGATAGCAATGATGAAAAAGTAAGATTTTTACTAGATAATAAAATTGCTTTATTTGACGTTGTAAAAGAATGTGATATCAAATGTTCAAGTGATAGTACAATTAAAAATATTATTCCTAATGATATTAAATCAATAATTAATGAAAGTAAAATAAAATATATTTTTACTGTCGGTAATAAAGCACATCAATTATATCAAAAATATAGTTTCAAAGATACTAATATTAATGATATAAAATTACCATCAACTTCACCGGCTAATTGTAAAAAAGGAATTGAAGAAATATTATATGATAACTATAAAAAAATAAAACTAGTAATAATAATGAACTTAATCACTAAATATGTTCAACAATAGGTTTTATTTACATAAATATTAAAAATATGGTATATTAATAAATAGAAAATTAGGAAGTAGGGATAAAATTGAAAACAAAAAACGATTTAAAAATAATTACTAACCATTACAATAACCTAGTTAAATTAACTAAACAACACTATTTTATCGGTATTACTAATGAATGGATTATCGATAATTATTATTTAATAGTAGAAAAAAGTGATATAATTAAACAATTTAACAAAAACAAAAAGGAAAGACAATATTTATATAAAAATGTTAATTTAATTAATATTTTGACTCATATATTAGAATTTAGAAATTATCGAGTTGATGAAGTCAATTTAATTAATAATATTAAAGATTATTGTAAGAAAAATAATATTCATTTAAGTTATGAAGAAATAAAAATTATACCTATTGCCTTATCAATGGTTCTTTTAAATAAATTAAGTGAAATTTGTCAAAAAGAAAATATTGAATTAAAAGAAAAAGAAAAAATTGATAATATTATTAAAAAAATGCAAGAAGTTGCTTCTAAAACATCAGATTTAAAACTAGAAAATTTTTTGCCAGATAATTTTTATAGTTCTTCTTCAGCCATTGTTTTTTTAAATGATAAAATTAAAAATTTAGGTAATCTTTCAAATAATATATTTAAGCAATTTAATAATTATTTAGAAAATAATAATATTTCTTTAAGAAAAACAATTAATAAAGAACATTTAAACAATACTAATGACAATATTTTAATTTCTAATATTTTTTACAGTATTAGAGAGATTGATAATATTGAAATTGAAAATTTAAATGATTCTTTATGCTATGTAGAAAAAATATTAAACAATGATCCATATTATGAAATGATGACATTAGAAACCAAAAATTTGTATCGTCGACAATTAATAAAATTAGCAAAAAAACAAAAGAAAAATATTGAAAGATTAGCAGAAGAATTAATAAAACGTGATAAAAACATTGGTAATTTACTTTTTCCTCATCAAAATATAAAACTTAAAACATCTATTTATTTATCTTTAATAATTGTACTAAGTATCTTGTTATCAATTATTTTATCTTACTATTTTATTCCGATTAAATGGTTAGGGTTCTTAATTTTACTTATTCCAGTAAGTGAAATTGTTATAACTTTTTTAAATAAAATTT
>CAMLYN010000057.1 GCA_946491675.1 uncultured Mycoplasmatota bacterium
TTACAAATTTCATTTAAATAGTAATTTAGTTTATCATAGATTTCTTTCATTTTTTCTCCTTTATAAATAACTAAACAGTTAAGTTATATATATCAATTATACCAAGGTCTTAATATATTCATTGTTTTAAATAATTTTGTTTTAAAAAATCAATCCAACAACTATTTTAATACATAGTATATATTTTTACCAGTACCAATTTGAATTAAAATATTGTCATTTATCATTTTATTTAAAATATCATTAGCTCTAGTTTTAGATACATCTAATAAAGACTCTACGATTAATCTATTTATTTTGCTATTTTTCTTTAAATATTCAATGATTTGTTCTTCTTGAGTTAAATTTGTTGGTAGTATTTTTATATTATTTTCTTTTATATAATTAACATTATATAAAGTTACTTTAAATGTATTTTCGGTATTTAATATTAATGGTTCTTTATCATATTCTTTATAAGATTCGATGATTCTTCCAATACCGGTACCAAAACTTTCAACGTATTTTAATCTATAAAATATATTAGCTAAGTTAGGATTTCTAGATTCTGATACACCATTGTATAAATCTTCAATACTAATCCCTTTGACCAATCCTCCTAAAGAAGTGATTTCAAAATGATCATCGAATAATGACACTAATATACTACCTGTAAAATTATAGTCCCTATGTATAACTGCATTTAATAACGATTCTCTAAGTGCATATTCTGGATAATCTCTAGTATCTATTCTTTCAAGTCCTACAATTTTACCTTTTGTTTTATTATATAAATCAAGATATTCAAATGTGTCATTTACTTGTTTTAAAACTGAACCTGCAAACTCTTTTCTATCCCTAAATTCCAATTTATTAGTTCCATTAAAAATTGCACATTTTATTGAATAAGGACATTCATCTGATAAAAGTAGTCCTAAATTAGTATATTCATTATTTAAGTTAATAATATTTAGGGATTTAAATTTGTTATCATCTATTTCGATATTGTGATTTTTAAAAATATTTTTTAAATATTCAAAGTGTAAATCTTGAATATTTGAGACATTGTTTTCAAAAGAATTACTATTACTTTCTATTAACAACTTTTTTATAACTTCTTCATTTGCTTGTACTGATACATTTCCATGTCTTAAATAAACTCCTGATGATTTTAAACCTTTATCAGATAGATAATAAGGCTTATTTGGTGCTTCGCTGACTTTAACTATAATTATATCTTTATCTTCAATTCTTTCAATATATATTTTAGTATAAAGAGTTAAATCGGATTTAATTCCCTCGCGAATCATTCCACTTAACGCTTCTAAATCTTTTTCAGCCTGTTTTAAACCAATAATTTTCCCATTATCATCTATGCCAATATAAATGGTTCCATTATTTGTATTTGCAAAAGCAACTATTTCTTTTTTTATATCTTTTGTAAGTTCAACCTTTAATTCCGTTTCTTGATCTTCTCTATACATTTTTTATCACCCAATAATATTATATACAAAACAAAGAATATTATCAACGCATTCGACCACTTTTCGACCACTTTTCGACCATACTATTTAAAATTCATTAAAAAACGAACTATTTCTAGTTCGACTAATTTCCCAATGGTGCCGTTGTCGTAGTTATCTACAACTTTTGCATAAAGACGATTGATTTGAATCAATCATTAAATACATTTTACCATCAAAAGAAAAAAGTAGCAATATTTTAGACAAAATTTTGTTATAAAAAAAATAATCATTTAGGTTATAGAATGACTATTTCTACTTAAATATTAATTATTTATTTGTTTAGTAAGACTTCTAATTTTTTGTTTTTCTTCTGAACTATTGTACCATTTATTACATACTTTGGAAACTTGCTCGTAAGAATAATCACTAAGTCCAGAGGATAATATATCATTTATTTGTTCTTGCAATTCATTAATATAAATTCTCATATCTTTTATGATTCTTTTCTTTGTAAATTTCTTCCTTAATAATGATACAAAACTTGAAAAATTGTCATTTTTGCATATATAACCAGTTGCGTTCCCATATGAATAATTAAGTCCTAAATCTATTGAAGGCATTGTTTCAACCGTTTCATTACGTTTTAATTTATCATTAATTGGTTGTGTTTCCATTTTTACTATAACAATTTTATTATTTTCTATTAGGTTTTTTATTTCTTTTTTAGTTAATATAGAAGCATATTCAATTTCAGTATCTTCTGCTACAGCAATTACATATTTTACTTGATATAATTGTTCACACCAATCAAAACTTTTTCCATGACCTTCACTAGCCAAAGCTTTAAAAGTCATATAAGTATCTATCTTCATAAAATGATTAAATTTTTTGTTTTTCATTTTTGAAATTATATTTAAATAATCTTCATTATTAAGTGTAATATCATAAACCTCAGAAATTAAATTATAAAATTCATCATCTGACATTTTTTTGAAATCCCCATTTATTAGATTTTCTAATATATTTATACTTCTTTTTATTTCTTCTTGAAATGTTTTTAAAATATCTTCTTCATCAGTTCTACCTATATAAGCATATGTATAATCTTCTAATCTTACATCAATTAAATCAGTAAACATAAAGTTCCTCCTTTTTAAAGTATAATTTATTATACACTTTTTTCTATAATTTGCAATAACTTGACTATATTTCTATATCAAAATCATCTTTTTCATTACTATAATCGTGGTTTTTGCTAAATTCATAAGTGTCTTGTAAATCTTCATAAGTATTATCATCTATTATATTTTTATCAAATAAATCATCTGCAAAGTCCATGTATTTGTCTCTTTCTTTTTGTTTTCCAAATAACTTGTCTTTGATAAATGATATTACTTTTAAAAATCTATTTTTCCAAAATGATAATGATTGTCTTAATGATAAATTTTCTTCTTTTAATTCTTCTATTTGTTTATCTTTAACTTTATTATTTTTATTAAGTGTTTCAACTCTTAATTCTAATGCTTCGTTATTTTCAGTAAGAGCCTTAATCTTTTCGTGATTTTCCTTAATCTCTGTATCTACATTATTTAGAGTAATAGATAGTGATTGAATATTTTTATATTCATTATTAGTTTTATCAACTTGCTCAATATAATTTATAAGTTTATCTTTATCTTCTTGTTTTAAAATATAGTTATCTTTTTTAATTAAAGTAGGTTTTAAATCATTAATTATTTCTTTAACTTCTTTTGAAGTTTAAGAGATTTTTTATTTGCTTTTTCTAAACTTTCTTGATTCTTTTCTAGTTGTTCTTTCATTTCCATATAATTGTCCATTTCAGTTATATGATAATCACGATTTCTACCTTTCTTTTTAGTCTTTAATGAATTGGTTAAGTTGTATTCCTTATTAAATGATTCAATACAAAGTGTTCTCATTTTATCTTGTAATTTACGAAGTGATTCTTTTGTAAATACATCAGATTTACCAACTTGTTTTCTCATACCATTTTTACCACCAGTTTTAATTGGTACACCTACAATATGAAGATGTGGGCTAGTTTCATCATAATGTACAATTGCACTAGCAATTTTAAAATTTGGCATAATAGTTTCTAAATCATTAACTTGATTTTTAAAAATATTAGTCATACGTTTTTTAAACTTAATATCTTTTGTATCCCAATATTTTTTATCTCCGAGTTCAATAATTATTTCACACGCTAAATCATTTTTAGAGTTATTACTAACGTGAGTAAAATAATCTTTTATTTTTCTATTATCTCTAGTTTGTTTTAAATTATATTCTTCTGTTGCTTCCTCAAACTCATCAATATAAAGTTTTTTAACATCATCTACTAGAGAACTACTACCACGTATTATTTCAATATCATCTTGTTTATTATCATATTTTCTATAATTATGATTATCTACTTTTGTAAGTCCACCAGCATTTTGTATCGCATTATTGCTTAAAGAAGTGGAACCACTACAATTTGATTTTGCACTATTTCTTGATGAATTTCTTTTATTTTTATCACTACCTAAATGAAATGAATATGCTAATTCTATAATAATCACGCTCCTTTATTTTAGTATGTTAAACTTTGTTTTTGAGAGTATATTTTGGCTCTGACAAAATATTTAACCCCCTAGGTATTTTGACGCATGTCATCAAAATAACCTCGTGGGCTAGGAGAACCTAGAACCCTTTTCCTTTATTCCATATTGTTTTAAAACTTCGTAATAAAACAAAATTACATAAAGCATTAATGAAATTATTTTATTTTCATAAAACAATTTCTTTTTGAAAAATGTTATCGCCACTTACAAAAATACTTCGTATTTTCATAACGTGCCACACATTTTTATCTTATGAAGAAATAACTTTATCTGTTATTTTTTCATCTTCATCATTATAGGCAAATTCTTCTAAACCTAACATATTGGCTGGTTTAACATTTGTTGTTGTTCTTACTTTTCTTGTAAGTATTCCATCTGCTTTATCTGGTATAAACCTGAATACTGCTTCTTCATCTTCTAAATTTGTGCCATCATCTTTGTTAATGTATAAAACACCTAAATCGTATTCTTTCATTTCCATATTTGGATCTATATTTCTATAATCTTGCATGGGGAATACTCTTACTATTGCTTGACTATTTTCATCTATTATTAAATTAAACATTTTATTTTGCACGTTATAAGTTGCTTGATAAAATCCTACATCATAAAATTCTCTTAATCTTAAAATATGTTGCCATACTTCTTCTTCATAACGGTATTCACTATATCTTAATGTTCCTATTATATTTCCAAATATTGCATAGTCAGTTCTATCAATAAATCCTTTATCATAAAGTTCATTACAAGTGTTTGCAATACTTTCTCTAAACTTAACATATTCAACTTCACATTTACCATTACTTGTTTCAGTTAAAGTAATATCTTGAATATAACTCATAATTAGATTTGATTTTTCTTCTCTAGTAAAATCTTTCCAACGTTTATTATATTCTTTATATTTCTCTGGGTATTTGATAGAATTGATAAAATCTATATCTCTTTTGATTAAAATATCTTCTGGTGTAAATTTTAACTCATCACATATTTCAGTTTCATATAATTTAGTTTCTAATTCTTCAAGTGTATTTTCTATCCTTTTACGTTCTAAATCATATTCTTCTAAAGTAAATACTTCATCAACGTATGCTTCTCTTATTCTTTTAAATTTATTTTTTTGTTTTCTTATTTCTTCTTCTATTTCATCTTTTGGATTTTCTATTTTTTGTTTAATCATAGGTAAGAAGAATTGATTAACTGCTGAATCATAATCTACAATATCATCTATAAAATCACTTATAAACTTTTCTATAACACTTTCTTTAATAGTTAATTTACAATCATTACAATAATAGTAAAAGTATGAATTACCACTTTTCTTAGTAGTTGCTTTACCACCTAGAATTCTTCCACATTTAGGACATTTAAGTTTTTGTAAGAATAAATAATTAAGTGTTCTTTGATAACTTCTTGAATTCTTTTGTTTTTGTACTTGGCATTCTTCCCATAATTCTTTACTTATAATTGGCTCAACTACATCAGTATAATAAGTAGGGTGTTTTGTTCTTTTACCATGTACGAAATCACCTTTATATATTTCATTTTGTAAAATACCTACAATAGTTGAATCTCTCCAGTTAGTTTTATCAAGTACTTTTTCTTCGTTTAAGATATTACTTATTTTCTTATAAGATAAACCATTATGATACATATCAAATATTCTAATAACAATATCTTTTGTAGTTATATCTGGTACAAGTGTTTTATCAACTCTTTTATAACCTAATGGAGCTTGATGCGGAATATGACCAACCTTAATTGCTCCAGCTAAACCTATTTTTGTTCTTTCACTTGTTCTTTCTATTTCTTGTTGAGATACGCTAGTTAATATTCTTGAAATCATTTTTCCATTTGCATTAGTAGTATTTATATCATCATTAGCACAATCTAAATATGCTTCTTTTTCTTCAAGAAACTTTAACATATTTTCCCAATCATAAACACTACGAGTTAATCTATCTAGTTTTAATACAACAATCGTATTACATTTCTTATCTTTAATATCTTGTAATAATCTTTCGAATTCTGGACGTTTATTACCAGTTTTAGCACTTATTCCAGCGTCTTTATATACATCATATATTTCATAACCTTTATACTCACACATAGCCCTTAAACGCTTTTCTTGTTCTGGTAAACTAAATCCTTCTCTTGCTTGGTCTTCAGTACTAACACGAATATAAAGACCAGCTACTTTTTTTACATCTTCAAACATACTTAATCATCTCCCTTTTTTTAATTTTTCTAAAAAAGAGGAGTCAAAACTACTAGCACTCAAAACTAATATATTGACTCCTCAAATAATACACTTACTAAATTTTTACATTGTTTAATCATAGAAGTACCTCTCTTTCCCCTAAATAAAGACGATACTGCTTTGTCATTTATTGACGAATATTCTACAACTTTTTATTTAATTTGTCTAGTATTTTGCGTTTAAACCCTTAAATTTGGCTTTTAATATAGTTTTCGAGTTCTGATATTTTTATTTTTTTAGTTAAGTTATTGATATAAACTTCATTTGAATAATTAAATACAAGAAATATATTATTTTTAATTATTATTTTATGTGGCTCAATATAAGATAAATTAGTTTTATCTATTTTTCGAATACTACCATTTATAATAATTGGAGTAGTATTACAAAAATCACATATAATTTCTAATCTTTTCTTTAATGATTCTTCAATATCAATTTCTTGTTTAATAACCTTAATCATAGACACCAACCTTTCTTATGATTTTTTCTAAATACGAAAAAAATCAATCATTACGATTGATTCCTATATCAAAAGTTCGAATAGTTCGAACAGATTCGTCAATGGTGGAGCTGAGGGGAATCGCACCCCTGTCCGAAAATACCAAGATTAAAGT
>CAMLYN010000058.1 GCA_946491675.1 uncultured Mycoplasmatota bacterium
AGTTTCTTCAAACTGTTTTCTTCCCTCTTCTAACTCTTGATTAGCATCATTAAATGTTCGTTCCATTTCTTTACTAGTTTTTTGTAATTCATCATAACCATCTTGCCACTTTTGATAAGCTTTTTCAATCTCTTTTTTACCATCATCTAACTCTTTTTTGGCATCATTTAGTTTTTGTTCATTTTCTGATTTTTCTTTATTTAATTTTTCTTCAGCATCATTAATTTCTTTCATTGCTTCAGCTAATATTTCTTCATATCTAATTGTTTCTCTAATTGGTTTTAATTCTTTTAACTTACTATCTAAGATATTAATAACTTCACTATAATCTTCTAAATAAGCTATTTTATCAATACCATCTTTAGCAATAATATATATTTCAGTATAGTATTCAATATTAAAATTTTCTTTAGGAATAAATATATATTTATCTAATTTACCATCGCCAACTGTCGATATTCCTTTTGTCCGATACATATATAAAGAACTAGTAATTGTTCCAGAAACAGTATATTCTTTAGTTTTTAAGTTATCAGATTCAATTACTATTTTATCACCGATATTATAAGTACCATCTTCAACTAAACATTCATTTTCTTTAGGCATAGTACCACTAATTAAATTAACTTTATTAATATTATCATTAATAGCATGAATTCTTGTCACATCACCATCTAAAACTAGATCAAACGAATATGATGGTTCGACAATTAAATTATCACTAACTGCTTTAATTGATTCTAAATCACCTTCAGTTAAACCCATCGTACTGACTATTTTATAATCCATTAAATTAGTTTCATCATAATATTCATCGATAGTTTTAATCATGTCCATCGACGCTTCTCTAATACCAGAGAAAAAAGCACTACCTAAAACAACAATAAAAATTAAAGATAAAAATCTCCCTAAAGAATTTTTTATTTTTCTAAAACTATTTTTAAAAATCAACATTACCAATCAAGCTCCTCAACTAATTTAGGGTGTTCATTAATTGTTATATTAGATACTTGACCATTTTTAATTCTAATTACTTTATCGGCTATATCAGCAATAATGGCATTATGAGTAATAATAATAGTAGTCATACCAGAATCATGACATGTTTTTTGCAATAATTCTAAAATTAATTTACCAGTTTTGGAATCTAAAGCTCCGGTTGGTTCATCACATAACAATAATTTAGGATTTTTAGCTAAAGCTCGAGCAATTGAAACTCTTTGTTGCTCACCACCAGATAGTTGAGCAGGAAAATGATTAATTCGATCTTCTAATCCAACACTTTTTAAAGTTTCTTCACTATCTTTTGGATTTTTGCATATTTGACTAGCTAATGAAACATTTTCTAAAGCTGTTAAATTACCAACTAAGTTATAAAATTGAAAAACAAATCCAATATCATATCTACGATAATTAGTTAATTGTTTTTTATTATATTTAGATATGTCTTTCCCATCGACAATAATTGTTCCACTATCTGCGATGTCCATACCACCTAAAATATTTAAAACAGTTGTCTTTCCAGCACCTGATGGTCCCAAAATAACAACTAATTCTCCCTTTTCAATTTCAAAAGATATATTTTCAATCGCTTTAATAGTTACTTCACCCATTTTATAACTTTTATTAATATTTTTAACGTCAATATAAGCCATTTTATCACCTATTCTTCTAATTAAATTATACATCTATTATGGATAAAACTCAAGAAAAATATAGCTTTTTAAATAAAATTATTTTTAATAAATAAAAACCTAAAATTATTTTTCAATTTTAGGTTTTTATTTATTTATATTAAAGCTGTAGCTATAAAGGCAACAATAATAATTAAGCCAAAAACAACTAAAGCAAATTTCCAAATAAATTTCATCCAATCTTTATATGGAATTTTTAAATATGATAATCCAGCAAGTAAGAAAATACTAGTAGGAGCAATTAACATAACTAAACCATAAATTGTTTGGAATATCAAAGCAACTACTGACATTGCTCCAGCTTCTAAAGAGCTAAAGAATACTGCAAACGAATTAATCATTGTTGGGAAATCATTGTAAGTAAATGAAGTTACAATAGCACTAGCAACAGTTCCTATTAAAGAGAACTCATCACCAGCAGTAAATTGGTTAACCATTGTAAAGACAAAGTTACTTGATAGCGCTAAAAAGGTTACAAAGACAACACATGATAATACTGCATAGAAAGCAGGCATTGCCATTTCTTTTAAACCTTTAACAAAACCATCAAATGCATCACTAAGTTTAATACTATATAACCAAGCAATAACTAATGACATAACAATTAAAATAAATACTAAATTATAATTATTCCAACTACCCAATTGATTTACACTACCTAAAATATTAGATAAAATTGGATAACCATTAATTTCAAATTCAGTTATTTGTTCATGAATAGTAGTAAATACTTCAATATTGAATGTATATACCCAATTATATAAACCTAATATTAATAAACCAAATGTAATAATTAAAATAATTGCTAAAGGTAAAGTATCTTTTTTAGTTTCGACCTTCTCATAAAGTGGAATTGTAACTTTAGTTTCTTCCTTAACTTCTTTAATTTCTTCTTTTTTGCTTGTTTTATTGCTTTTCTTAGAAGATTTTATTTCATTTTTTATTTCTTTTAGTTCTTCTTTGTTTTTAGTAGCTTTATTAATAATTAAAACGAATAAAGCAGTAACAATAAGCCATAAAACAGCTCTTACTAAAATTAAAGTAAACATTGAAAAATCACTAGTAAGGCTACCAAATATTACATTAACATAGCCCCAGATTCCTGATCCTAAAGTAGAACCAATTTGTCCAACTAATAAACCACCAACTGTAGCTGCAAAAGAAGTAAGTTTATTAAATCCTAATTTTAATAAAACTGTTACAAAAAATGGTACTAGAATAAATAAAACATTATTTAAACCAACAACTGATGATAATAAAGAGAAAATAATTGTAGTAATAATTAAAAATTTTCTATTATTCTTTTCCCATTTACTAGTCATAGTTTCAACTAATTTAGAATAAGCTCCAGTTTTATTTAAAACGCCATAAAATCCACCAATAGCTAAAAATAAGATTCCAAATTCGGCAAAATTATTAAAAACTAAAAGTGGTATTCTAACAATATCATATAATCCAATTGGCACAGTGGCTTCAAGTGATGTAAATGTACCATTAGAATAAACTCCAGCTGGAACAATCCAACTAATCAATACTATGATTAAAAATGTAATTCCCAACACTTTTAATAAATCATATTTTTTCATTTCTCATAACCTCCGAATTCATTATAACAAAAATTATTGAATTATTAAAGTTTTTTGGTAAAATTTCACAATATTTTTACAAAATGTTATAATTAATTAGGTGGTTTTATGATTTTTAAATATTCTAATAGTAATAAAAGATATTATACGCTAGACTATTATTATAAAAATAGATTTAAAGATAAAATAATAAAGATAAGTTTAAATGCTGGTTTTTCTTGTCCTCATTTGAAAAGTGGTGGATGTATATACTGCAGTAAAATTGGCAGTGGTGAATATGCTGGTAATATTAAAGATGATCTAATTACTCAATTTAATAATGTTAAAGCAATCATGAATAAAAAATGGCCTAAAGGAAAATATATTGGTTATTTTCAAGCAAGAACTAATACTTATGCACCAGTAAACATTTTAAAAGAAAAGTATGAAACGATTTTAAGTTTAGATAATGTTATCGGTCTTGCGATCGCAACTAGACCTGATTCAATTACAGACGAATGTTTAGAATATCTAAGTGAATTAAATAAAAAAACTTATTTAACAATTGAATTAGGACTCCAAACAATTCATGAAAATACAGCTAAATTAATTAATCGTGGGCATGATTTAAAAACTTTCACGGAAATGGTTAAAAAATTAAGAGATAAAAATATTGATGTAGTTGTTCATATTATTAATGGATTACCTTATGAAACTAAAGAGATGATGTTAGATACTGTTAAATATTTAAACAAATTAGATATTCAAGGAATTAAAATTCATATGTTACAAATTTTAAAAGATACTAAATTAGAAAAAATTTATAAAAATAACCCTTTTAAATTACTAACTAAAGACGAATACATAGAAATCGTCTGTGAACAATTGCAATATTTAAAAGAAAATATAGTTATTCATCGATTAACAGGTGATCCAAAAATTGAAGACTTAATAGCTCCTGATTGGGTAATAAAAAAAATTGATGTTTTAAATGGAATCGATAAGTATATGGCAAAAAATGATATAATTCAAGGTCAAAAAACTAGAGATTTTTAAAAAAAATTGCAATTTTTATCAATTTTGAAAATTAAGTATCGCTTTTAACTAAAAATTTACAAAAAATTAAAAATCTTCTATAGTCAATTTTAAAAATTGACTACTTTTTATTACCTAATTTTAAAAATCAGGCATTTGCTTAATATTTTTAGCTAAAGTATAATTATAAACGAAGGAGGATTTTATGGAAAATTTTATAGAAAAAAAATCTCATTTAAATGAAAATGAGATAAATGAATTATTGTACTATTATCAACAAGGTATTGATATAGGAAAAGAAGAAACCATTGTTAAAGTCATTAATAATATGATTAACATGTCATTCGATATCGATACTATTGCTAAAGCAGTAAATAAAAATGCAAAAAACATAAACCAATATCTTATGTAAAAAAGTCCTAACCTAAATCGGTTGGGGCTTTTCTTTCGATAAACCAAACACCACTAACATCACAACTACTACTACTAGGAGCAGGATTAGGCATTTCTAATTTAACAATAACAGGGACCTTAAAAGCAGTACCAAAGACAATACAATTTCCTGGTTGTAAAATTCTTAATCTTTTAACAATTTCATTAGTTATATTAGGAATCATTTTTCTAATATATTCAACATCAACAGGATGCAGCATTTTAAATATTAAAAAATTATTACATTGTGATAAAGATGTTTCTGATAATTCACTAGGTCTTTGACTAATTAAGCCTAACATTACACCATATTTACGTCCTTCTTTGGTAATTCGATCAAAAATATTATAACCTAATAAATTAATATCATTATCATTTTGAACATAACGATGGGCTTCTTCTAAAATAATATGAAATGGCATACTCGCCCTTTTATTTATTTCTTTAGCATAATCAAATAATAGTTTAGAATATATTTTAGTTATACTTTTAGCTAAACGATCATCAATATAATTAATATTAAAATTAATTATTTGAGCTTTACGTCCATTAGGAGCTGTTAATAATTCCTTGATGTATTGTTCTTTAGTAACATATTTCTCATATTCAAAATATTTATTAGCATCACTATTAACTAAAGAATGTAATCTTACTTTTAAAATATTACTATCTTCATAAACTTTTTCACTATTTAACGAACCCTCACTAATTAAAGCAAAATCAACTGCTTTTTCTAAATCAGCTAAAGTATACATAATATCTTCATCAGGTAAATCTAAATTTAAACCATCTTGCACGAATTTTTGCATAAAAGTCGTCAGTAATTCCATTTCTCTAATTTTTCCAGAAGCATCAATTAATAAACATTGTTTAAGTGGTCTTGTATAACCTGGTTGGAAAATTGGTGTCTCTAAATTTAACTCAGGAGTATTATAATAAGATAAAACAGAAAAAATTTGATCACGAATTTGTGCAGGTGGATTACCACTCGATAATATATCTAAAATAGCTCGAGCAATTATATCATTTTTATGTTTAACGACGTTTTCACTATTCCGCGCAAAAATATTAACTAATTTCAAAGCTTTTTCAATAATTGGCAATTGTGAAGGTCTTTCAGCATTAAGCAATAGTGCCAAATCATCGACACCTAATAACCAAGCTGGTATTCTTAATACTTCAGTCTCGCTAAAATTTAAATTAGTAGTATATGATTTAAACGATATTTCTCCCCTATTTCCACCAATACTTTTAAAAGCATTATGATATTCGCCATAAGCATCAAAAATAAATAAACTAGCTCTATATGGAATATATCTTTGACGATCAAAAATATTTTGAATAATTCTAGCAACTCCACATGATTTACCAGAACCTGTTGATCCTAAAATAGCAAAATGGTTACTAAAAAATTGATTAATATTAGCACCTATTTTAACTCCAGGATAAACAGGGCTAGTTCCAATATAAATATCCATATTTTCACGATAATTTTCAATACCAATTATCATTGGAATTTTTTCTTTAGAAATTAACTTAACAGTTGAACTAAATGATGGTTTAACAATAACACCAAATACAAACTTATCATTAACAATTTCACCTAATAAATTAATATAAGCAATTCCATCTTTAATATCAATTATTTCACCAACTAATTTGCGTTCGCCATCTTCCATAATTACATGAATATTAATTAAATTTTCAAATTGGCTAACATCAATAGCTAGTTTTAATTGAACTTCATTTTCAACGATACCAATTATATTCCCTAACATTTTATTCCTCCTAATTATAATACCATTATACAATGTTTTTAAAAAAAAAGAAAGAAAAAATAAACCAATTTTTAAACTGGTTTATTTTATAATGAAACTAACGCCTTTTTTTTCATTGACGACATTTATTTCATAACCTAATAAGTTAAGTGTTTTTTTTACTATCGATAGTCCTAAACCAAATTGACCTTTTATACCTTTTTTATAGGGAGTAAATATATTATTAAAGATATCAGTATCAATGTGAGGGCCATCATTATAAAAAGTTATTTTATTATTTTTAATCGTTATTTTTATTTCTTTTGCAGCATATCTTATAAAATTATTTAATAAATTATCGATGATAGCTTCCCACATATCG
>CAMLYN010000059.1 GCA_946491675.1 uncultured Mycoplasmatota bacterium
TAGTTAGTTCTCTAAAATTAATAGGATTATTTAATTTTAATGCTCTTTTGATTTTTTCAAGTAAAACAATTTTATTATATGGCTTTGTTATAAAATCAACGCCACCTACCCTAATGCTTTTAATTTCATCTTCTGTTGTATCACGACTTGTAACAAAGATAATTGGTATGTTTGATTTTTCTTTTATCTTTTTACATATATCATAACCATCCATATAAGGTAAATTAATATCTAGTAAAATCAAATTAGCATCTATTTCTAACAAATTATCTACGACATTTTCAAAATTTTCTATCAATGTAGTTTTATAACCAGCATCTTGCAAAAGTATAGATAATTTTTCTCTGATAATTGGATCATCTTCGACAATTACAATATTCATAACATCACCACATTTCTATAAATATTATACTATAAAAAGAGTTAGATTACATTACCCTCTAACTCTTATCAATATTTCTTTTGAATCCAAAATAAGTAGCCATAAAATAAATCGAATAAATTAACAAAAATATTATAATGCTAATAAAGAAATAGGTTAAATATGCAGTAGAACTTGGTAATAATGGTGCATAAATTCTATTAAGCAAATAAACAGTTAAAAAACTAATGAATATTGGGTAAATAGCTGGCATTGCAAATAAAATATATAATTGCTTTCTAATAGTTTTGTACAACTTATCTTCTTTTACTCCAAGCCTATTTAATACCATATATCTATACTGATATTTTGTAGAATCACTTAATGATTGAATAGCTAATATCGTTCCAACTATGGCTACGAATATAAATGACATATAAACACATACTGCTGTAACTATCGCAGTCATAAGATTAGAATTTTCAACTACTGCTCCTTTTATAGTGGTACGATAATAATGACATTCTTCTCTACCATTTTCATCTATTAGACATAAATCCGATTTAAGATCGTTATTTAATTTTGTTTCATAATCCTTTGTTGTTTCCTCTTTTGTATCAACAGACATAAATGTTTCATAAGTATTCAGATTATAAACCGCATTATCTGGAACAACTACAACATAACTTTGATTTGATAATCCGTAAAAAAACAATTCTGTGGTTATACCTTTTTGATGAAGTGTATTACCATTTGATAAAGTTATTTCTTTTATTGACTCACTTTGTACTAATGATAATCCTGCAGTTTCAATTACCAATAAATATTCATCATCATTTAATACTATTTCATTTTTCCCTTTCATTTTTAACAAGTTATTATAATCACTAATTTTCATAATATAATCTGCTGGATCATTTTTGTATGAATAAGAAGGAAGTAATTTCTCAATATTACTATTTGTATCTAAATATATATCATATATAACATAATCGGTAATAGTATAATCTTCTTCAATTATATTATATGCCTTTAATACTGTATCTCTATTTTCAAAAAATAGAGATATATCAAATGGAGAGGTTGTTTCAACAATTGAATCATATAGACCTTTATTTAAACTCGAAAAATTAAGGAACAAAGATGTAAACATAATTAAAACTCCAAGTGTTCCAAGCGTTAATCCCATTGTTCTTGCTTTAGATGAGAATGCTCTTGCTACAAATAAATTGTCTTTACTATATTTAATCTTCTTATTTTTTAATACAATAGATAGTAAAAAATCTGAAAGACTAAACATCACACCATATATACTTATTATAAATAATATAATACCAATTATTAAATATGTTAATACTGAACTATCTTGAACAATATCAGGTCTAATCTGTGTACTCCAAATCAAATATGCTCCTATGCCAATTAAAACACTAATAATAAAAATTATGTTACGACTCTTCTTGGTTTTTATTACTTTCTCTTCATTTTGTTTTTCTAAATATAATAAATCGTATATTTTTACTTTTTTTATTCTTCTATATGCAAAGAATAATACTAATAAATATATCGCAACAAAATAAATAAGCAGTAATAGAAATGACATTAAAATAAATTCAATAATAATTGCGTGGGGAAGTTCCAAGACGTTTACAATAAAAAGTGATATAAATTGACTAAATATAAAACCTAGAGGAATTGCTAAAATTAGAGCAATAAAACCTAGAATTATATTTTCTAACAAAAACATTTTAGATATTTTTTTCTTTTTAATTCCTAAAAGCATATATGTTCCAAACTCTTTACTTCGTTTTTCAAACATAAATCTTGTAGTATAGTTTATTAAAAAGCAAATTACAAAAATTACAATAACATTCACGAATACAATTATACTTTTAAAAGTATCCATATTTTCTGAAATATTTACAACAGCATCTGACCATGATACTAAATTCATAGCAAACATAAGTGAAAATGCTATTGTTATGGTAATTAGATAAATAATGTAATCACGACTACTACGTTTTACATTTCTAATTGCTAATTTACTTAACATTTCCTACATCTCCACCTAATAATGTCAATACATCAATTATTTCATCAAAGAATTCTTTTCTTGACTTATTACCACGGACTATTTCATTGAAAATTTTACCATCTTTTAAAAATAATACTCTTTTACAAAAACTAGCACTAAATGAATCGTGTGTAACCATAAGAATAGTTGCTTTTAACTTATCATTCATATCGTCCATTGTTTCCAAAAGCATTCTTGATGATTTAGAATCTAATGCACCTGTTGGCTCATCTGCTAAAATTAATTTTGGATGATTAATTAAAGCTCTTGCACAAGCACATCTTTGTTTTTGACCTCCTGATACTTCGTAAGGAAACTTCTTTAAAACATCTGCAATTCCTAATTTAGTAGCAATATCTTTTACTTTATTATCAACTTTGTTTGGATCTTCATTATTGATAATTAAAGATAAAGAAATATTTTCTTCGATACTTAAAGTATCTAGTAAATTGAAATCTTGAAAAATGAAACCTAAATTTTCTTTTCTAAAATCTGCCATATCATCTTCTTTGATTTCTGTAATGTCTTTACCACCAACATAGATATGTCCAGCAGTAACATTATCAATAGTAGAAATACAATTTAATAATGTAGTTTTACCAGAGCCACTTGCTCCCATGATAGCAACAAATTCACCTTCATCTACATTAAATGAAATTCCATCTACTGCTTTTGTAATATTCGTATTAACACCATAATACTTTTTTACATTTTCTAATTTTAAAACTTCCATATAATTTTCTCCTCTCTGATAATATTATAAAATATATTAATAAGATATAAAATTACAGTTTTGTAAGTAAAAGAAAAAGATTACCATTTTTAACTTGATAATCTTATTATGGACTAAATTAATTTTTTTAAAATGTAATAGTAATTATTAAATTGTTATTTTTATATTCGGCAATTATTTTTCCATCATTTAATTCTACTAACTGTTTGGCAATAGAAAGACCTATTCCAGTAGATTTTTTCGCATTTTCAACTGTATAAAAACGGTCGAATATTTTTCCTAAACTTGTTCGATCTATTAATTTCGTTTTATTAGAAAATTCCAAATCACCATTATCTTTTAAAGAAATCACAAAATTATCTTCACTATATTTAATAGCATTAGAGATAATATTTTCTAAAATCCTTTTCAGCATAATTTCGTTAACATAGCGAATTATTTTTTGTTTAGTTATATTTACAACTGGCGTAATATTATTTTGCTTAAATAATTCATAGTAACTACATATTACATCTTCCAGCACTTGGTTTACATATATATCTTCTTTTTCAAAATTATTCTCATTGTCGATTCCAGAAGAAAAATCAAATAATTGCTCTGTTAAAAAAATCAAATCTTTAACTTTGGAATCAATATAGATTAAATATTCTTGCTGTTTTTTATTCAAGCCTTTTAAATCAAACAAATCAAGATAACCCCTTATGGCAGTAAGGGGTGTTCTTAAATCATGAGATATATTAGTTATAGAACGATTTAATTCTTGATTACCTTGATTATATTTTATTTCTAATTCACGTAATTTTTTCAAATCTTTATTTAATACAGTTGATAATTTTTTTAAATCTTTATCATTACTTGAGATAGTAATAAGAGCATTGGTATCTGAACTTATAATGAAAGAAATGGATTCTTCTATTTCTTTTATTGATTTCTTTATAACAAAATATTTTGTTATAAAAACAATACATAATATAGTAGCGATTATAAATAGATAAAACCAAATGCTCATATAAATCAATTCCTTTCTATTTTAATTCTTTTCTTTGAAATAAATATAGACCAATCCCCATAAAAATTATGGTAACACCACCAGAATATAAAGACAATATTTTAGGTTCAGCTGTTTGACCAGCAATTTGAAAACTTTGACCTGTTGGTAACACATTCACAACTTGTTGATGGAAATTTCTCTCGTTCTCTGTTGGAAATCTAGGATTAGGCACTTCTACCATCTGTATAGCACCATCTACCATCGTTGACTGAACTACCGTTTTTGGAGAACTTAAAATATTCATAGAAGAAATAGACACCATCACCATTGTTAAAATTAGCACAATATTCACAATAGTTGCAATAGCAATATTTGAACAAATCATTGAAATAAATGTTGCAATAGATGAATAAGCACAAATTAATACAAATATATCAAAGAAAATAAGTAACAGGTTTGAAATTGACATTGTTATTCCACCAAATATTGGTATTCCTATAATAGAAATAACAATTAAATACATTATATAAAATAATACGGATGCAAAAACAGTTAAAATTAAATTAGATAAATAAATTTTAATTCTTTTATGTCCCATTATAATTTTATTTCTAATAGTCCCATCAGAATATTCTGTGCCTAAAAATAAACTAACGAATATTGCAACAATAAATCCCATAACTGTTGTTAAATTAAAAAACAATGTTTCAATTTTAACAACTTCATCAAACTCTTTTAAATCGGAATAAGAATTATAAATCATCATAACTGCAATTCCTATTACAATAAATAAAATAATCCAAAAAATCCTACTTTTAAATATTCTTTTAAACCCAGCATCTAATAATCTAATCATTCTTATCACCACCAATCAAATTCATATAATAATTTTCTAATGATTCTTCTTTCTCATGAATTTCATTAATTTGTAAATTGTTCTTAGAAAGATTATTAATAAATTTAGGAATATTTATTTTTCCATAGATATTGATTGTGTGATTATCAACAATTTCATAATTTATATTATTCTTTTCAAAATATAAAATGAAATCTTTTGCTTCATTGACTTTTAATTCAATCTTTTGCTCCATTTTCTTTTCAAGTTCTTCAGCACTTATCTCCTTAATTATTTGTCCACTATCTACAAAACCATAGCAAGTTGCTATTTTAGATAATTCATCTAAATAATGACTAGATACTAATATAGTAATTTTTTTCTTCTTGTTCAATTTTAATATTAGCTCCCTTATCTCAATAATTCCTTGTGGATCAAGTCCGTTAATTGGTTCATCTAATATCAAAAAATCTGGGTTCCCTGCTAAAGCAACAGCAATCCCCAATCTTTGCTTCATCCCAAGTGAAAAATGTTTTACTTTCTTTTTTCCAACATTACTTAATCCGACCAATTCTAGTAAACTATCAATCTCCTCTAAATTCGGAATGCCCAATAGTTTAAATTGTTCTATCAAATTATCTTTGGCACTCATATTTTGATAAATTGATGGGGTTTCGACAATCGCTCCTATCCTTTTTCTAACTTTTAATATTTCGGGATTAGAATTTTTCACGCCATAAATTGTATATGTTCCATCTGTAGGTTTTTGTAGACCACAAACTAAACGTATTAATGTAGTTTTGCCTGCTCCATTTTTACCAATTAAGCCATAAATGGAACCTTTGGGAACATGAATATTTAAATTATTTAGAGCCTTAAAATCTCTATAAACTTTTTTTAGATTATTGGTTTCTAATACATATTCCATAATCTCTCTCCTTTCTAATAACATCTTAGTATAAAAAAGTTAAGAAATAGTTAAGAGTGAGATAAGAATTAGTTAAAATTTATTCTTTTATTTTAAAACCAATTCCCCAAACAGACTCAATATAATCATTTTTTGAAAAACGTTTTATTTTCTTTCTAATATTACTTATATGTACTTTTAAAGAATTTTCATCACCATCATCGGTATCATTACTAATTAAATCTAATAATTTAGTTTTTGTAACTACCATTTTAGTATTTAAAAGTAATTGTTTTAAAATAGCATATTCTGTTTTGGTCAGTTTAACTTTTTCTTTATTAACCAACAGAGTTTGATAATCATTTAAAAGATGCAATTCTTTGTAAATTAAATCATGATTTGAATTACTTGTACGTAATTGGACTTTAATTCTCGCTAATAATTCATCTTTATCAAATGGTTTTGTTATATAATCATTTGCACCACTTAATAAGCAATTCACTTTATCAGTAGGATTTAATTTAGCACTTAATACAATTATTGGAATATGATTTACTTTTTCTATAATTTTTTCTCCATTTAACCCTGGCAACATGAGATCTA
Source organism: uncultured Mycoplasmatota bacterium (assembly GCA_946491675.1). The sequence goes on from CAMLYN010000059.1 coordinate 6,505, forward strand.
ATAAAACTAAATCTATTCGTTCTGAATCTAATATTCTAATTGCTTCCGTGCCTGAATAAGCATCAATAACAGTATAATTTTCTTTTTTTAAAATTTCATCCAATATAGAATGAATACTCTCATCATCTTCCACAATCAAAATTTTTTTCAAAATAATCACCTCTGTTTGCTTATATAATTATATCATGAAAAAAGCAAACTAGAAATCAAGTTTCAGTAGTTCATAAAAAAAGATTAATCAAAAAATTAATCTTCACATGTTCCACCATTATTTTCAAAATATTTTTCAATATTTTCTATACTGTGGTCAATATTTGCCCAATCGGT
>CAMLYN010000060.1 GCA_946491675.1 uncultured Mycoplasmatota bacterium
CGCTTTCCTTCTTCATTTCTCTATAATTATACCATTTATTATATGTTTGTCAAGTATTTTTTATACTTTTTTTCATTTATGTTGATTTTAATTTTTTTTCATTTAGATAAAGTTATCATTAGGTTAATAACACATTTTATATATTTATTTTACAATATTTGTTATATTAGTTTAGTTTTTTAAAATTTTATTTTGAAACAAGAGATATGAGTTTAGTCAACTTTCGATATTCGACATAACATACAGTGAAAGGAGGCAAAAAAGATGAACGAGAATGACAAAATAGAAGAATTCTTAAGAAAAGACGAATGTAGAAATAATCCTCTATGCGAAGTTATAAAGTGTTTAGTTGATCGTCAAAAACAAGGTCCAACTGGACCATGTGGATGTACCGGACCTAGAGGTGCTACTGGACCTACCGGACCTAGTGGAGCTACTGGACCTACTGGACCTACCGGACCTAGCGGAGCCACTGGTGCTACTGGACCTACTGGACCTAGCGGAGCTACTGGTGCTACTGGACCTACTGGACCTACCGGAGCCACTGGTGCTACTGGACCTAGCGGAGCTACTGGTGCTACTGGACCTACCGGACCTGCCGGACCTGGAGTTAATTTAGATAGTTACGCAATGGTTCACGATAGATCTAACTCTACAGTTCAATCACAAACCCCTATTCTATTCCAAAATACTAACATTTCCAACAAAATCACATACAATCCTGCTACTGGTGACTTTTCTATTCCAGAACCTGGAATTTATATCGTCCATTGGTGGGTAAATGTTAGAAGTCACAAAAATGATAACTTCAATTGCGAAGAAAAGCCACTAGGAATAGAATTCCATCAATTCTGGCCAGAAGATATTTTAATCGCACACTCTTCAACTCACAATAAACTTTCATGTTGTGAAACTGGTACAATTAATGGTAATGCTATATTTGAAGCTCTTCCTGGAGCAAGCTATAGATTCATTAACACTTCAGATAATGATTTTGAATTAGTACCAAATGATCTATACTCTGCCAGTGTTTCTATAACAAGAATTAACTAAAAAAATATGGAGAAATCCATATTTTTTTCATTCTATTTTTAATGGGCTATTATCAAATTCTTCATCTAATAACATTTCATGCATGTATTCTTCCTCATTATTTAAAAATACTTCTTCAATTCTATCAACACGACATTTTTCAGCTTTAATAATTGATAATATTTTATCACTTGCAATTTCAATATCATCATTAATAACTACATAATTATATTTTGTTACTTCATTCATTTCTTGATAAGCTATTTTAAAACGTTCTAATATTTTTTCTTTATCATCAGTACCTCTAGTAATTAATCTTTTTTTCAGTTCTTTTAATGATGGAGGCATAATAAAAACACATAATGCTTCAGGAATCAATTTTTTTACTTGCATTGCACCTTGAATTTCAATTTCTAAAATAACATCTTGTCCTTTATCTAAATGCTTTTGTATATATTCTTTAGGCGTTCCATAATAATTACCAGCATAAGTAGCATACTCTAAAAAATAATCTTCTTTTATTTTTTCTTCAAACTCTTCCTTGCTATAAAAATAATAAGTTCCCCCTTCTTCATCATTAGTACGCATTGGACGACTAGTTGCTGAAATAGATAACCATAAATTATTATCTTTATTAAGCATTTTACTTATAATACTCCCTTTACCTGCTCCCGATGGTGCAGAAATAATTATTAATAATCCTTGATGTTTTGATCGTATCATTTTATTTTCCTTTCTTAAATTTTAATATTTTTGTTTTTTCTTTTACAAGATCATGAGCATCTTTTATTTTTTCACTTTTCCAAGAATCATCAAATGGTCTCATATAAAATAAAGTATTATCATAAAACTTAACTAAATTGCTATATTCATCAACCACTAAAGAACTAGGCCAACTTTTACTATATCCTAATTCATCATCACTTAAATATGTATCGTGGTTTTCGATATATTTTACCATTTTATTATGATCACTACAATCATAATTGCCTAAAATATGCATATATAAAGCATATTCATCACGTACTTTAATATCTTCCTCAAAAATAACTTCACCATATAAAAATAATCCATATTTTTTTAAACGATAAATAATATTTGGCCAAAAACGATATCCTTCACTTGGAAGTCCAATTGATTTTGCCGCATCAAATCTAAAACCTGTAACACCACAATCAATTAATTCGTTTAAAAATTCGACAATTATATTTTCGACAAAAGGATGATATACATTTAAACCTGGCAAATTAATACAATTATGAATAACATCTTGCCTATTCTTCCAATCGTTTACTTTAATTTTAGGACGCCAATATTCATCTTTTTGTAATTTAGAATTAACTTTAGGATGAGGCTTAAAATTATCATCAACGGCTGATCCCATATGATTAATTACAACATCAGCAAACACACGTAAATTATATCTTTCAGCCATTTGACATAATTGAATTAATTCTTCTTTAGTTCCAAAATAATTACCGATACTAAAATCAACTGGTTGATAAGACATCCACCATTCTTTTAAACCATCTTCCTTTAATGGTTGAATAGGATTAATTTGAATAGCATCAAACCCTTGGCTTTTAACCTCTTCTAAAATTGGAATAATATCAGTTAAACGCCAATTAAAACAATGTAAAATTCTCATACAACATACCTCTATTTATATTATAGCATTTTTTTATAAATTGACTCAATAATTATTATTTATGATATTTTATTAAAGCTCCAATTCCTGCTATAATTTCTAACATATTACCAATAATGCCTACAAAAGCACCAACTTGAAAATTATAATATATCCATATAAATGCAGAAACAACATAAATTATTCTAGTTATTTTTAAATTGTCTTGCCATAAAGAATAAGTATAAAATAAAGTTATAATAATGGGAATTATACTTAATAATCCATTATAAGTAAAAATTCCTAAAACAATAACTAAAAAACTAAAAACAATCAAAATAATTTTAGGTAATTCTTTATTTTTTCTAGCAAATATATAATAAATAATTAATCTAATAAATGATAAAAAATTCATGCTAGCGGCACTATCAGCCTTTAAAATTGTATACTCAACACTATAGATAGCATTAGCAACAACTTGAGATAAAATGATGTCTTTTTTATTTTTCAAAATTATACTCATTACCCAAGTAATAATTGCAAACACACCCATAACTTGTGCGAAAATATTCATAATCTCACCTATAATGATTATAACAAAATTTTAAAATTAAAAATAGTACCTAAATACTATTTTTGATATCTTGATATATTTAAAACAATTCCAATACTACATAATGTAATCAATAATGAGGACCCACCATAAGATAAAAATGGTAACGTTACACCAGTTACTGGTATTAATCCTACTACAACCATTAAATTTAAACAAGCTTGAAAAGCAATTTGAAAAATAATCCCAAATGATAAATATTTACCAAATTTATCATTACAATTTTTAGATATTTTAAATCCTGTATAACAAATAATTATAAATAATCCAACAACAATTACACAACCTAAAAACCCTAGTTCTTCACTGATTATTGAGAAAATAAAATCAGTTTGTGGTTCAGGTAAAAAGAAATGTTTTTGTCTTGAATTACCAATTCCAAATCCAAATAAACCTCCTGGACCAATCGCATATAAACTTTGAATAATTTGAAAACCACTTCCCAAAGGATCACTCCAAGGATTTAAAAAAGATAAAATTCGACTCAAACGATAAGGTGCAGCTAAAATCAAACCAACAATACCAATAACACCAACAATTCCTAATCTAATAAAATATTTAAAATTAACGCCACCAACAAATAATAATCCAATTATCGACATAACAATAATTGTTCCTGTTCCAAAATCAGGTTGTAACATAATTAAACCAAATATTAAAATTAACAAACCTAAAATTGGCAAAATACCTTTAAAATTTTTAGTTGCCTTCTCATTACAAGCTAAATATTTCGAAACAAAAATAATAAGTCCTAATTTAGTAAATTCACTAGGTTGAATACCAAACGAACCAATACCAAACCAACTACGACTACCATTTCTAACCGTTCCAATTCCTGGAATTAAAACTAATATTAATAAAATAAGACAAACTAACAAAATCAAATTAGACTTTTTCAAATATATTTTATAATCAATTTTACTAATTATTATCATCAAAATAATTCCAACAATAAAAAATAAACCTTGATTTTTAACATATTTTAAAGCATCACCATATTTATATTCTGCCCAAATATAAGATGCTGAATAAATCATTAAAATTCCAAAAATACTTATTACAATAACACTAATTAATAAAGTCCAATCGATTTTTTTCATGCTTATCCCTCATAATAAGTTTATGCGAAAAGGACAAATTTTAGAAATATTGTAAAAACAAAACTCGATTACAGAATCGAGTTAAAAATGAAGTTGACAATTAATATTATGTTTATCACTTCTAATAGTTTTTCTAAAAACATTTTTACACTATCTAATTATTCTTTTTTTAAACATCATAAAATTTTTTTACATATCTTTAAGTTTTAATTTTCATAAACTTTATACATATTACCATCACTTAACAATACATAGACAATGTCACTTTTCATATAAAAACTTCTAATATCATTTTTATATTCTTTTAATTCATCTAATTTTGTTAAATCATAATTATCATCATAATCAGAGCTTGCAAAGTATACATTATCTTTTCCGATTATAAGAAAATGGTAAGAACTACTTGAATATAAAATATCTTTAACCTCTTCATTAAAAGTAATTGTTGTTTCAAATTTATTATTAGAAGCGAAAGATCCCCAATTATGATGTAAGTTACCATCTGTTGTTTGAGCAACTAAATTTCCTCCATGTGCACTGCCTTCATCATTCCAATACCAAAAGTTTTTTAAATTACTAATTATTAAATTATCGTTAAAAGAACTTTCATCCATATATGCTTCATAAGTTAATTTATTGTAATCCAAGTTAACCATTAATATCGATGTAGGATACATCTTATCATCTTCCGTCACAAAAACTCTATCATTAGCATATTTTATTTTAATATCTTTTAAGAATGTGTTATCTGATGGAGAAACCTTTACCCAAGTGTCATCAGTAAGACATTTATCAGCACCAATATCATTTTTATATTTTGAACAAGGAACATATAGTTGTAATGTTCCACTTTCATCAACTACCCAAGAAGAATAATCACTATCATTAGAAATTATCATTTCTGCATCAAAAGGAAAACTAATTTCTTTTATAGTACCATCTTGTTCAATTGAATAGTATTTATCATCTTGATAAATTAATGCATTATAGAGATTAAAATCTGAATCTAATGTACCATCAATATGTGTTAATTTAGTAGAACCAGCAGTTTTAAACATTTTTTCTGATGACGAATTGTACAAGTAAATGTTACCGTCACTTGTTAAAATAATATAATTATATGATTCGTCATTAATTTCACTATCATAACTATTAATTTGAACCATTTTACCTTTAACTTCATTACAAATATTGCCACTTACACATGGCAAATCATATTTTTCAAAATTAACATCTAATTCTTTTATTAAGCTTTCGTTATTTTTACCACAACCTGTTGCTAAACCTAAAATAAGGCAACAACAAATTAAACTTAAAATTGTTTTTTTATTCATATTTTTCACATAATCAATCTTATATAAATATTAATCTATTAGATTGATCCCTTTCTATTATATTTTTTAATAAATTATAATTTTAGATGTATAAAATACATCGCACTTGTGGATTTGTTGCTATATTTTTACAGCCACATTGTGGACTAGTCATAAGTGACCCAAACCACAAATTTTTAATTTAATTGTTTATAAGTCAGTTAACACGTTAATTTTATACTAATTGATGTCTTATTATATTATGTGATTACATGATTAGAAATTTTGTACCAAACTTACCGTACAAACATACTAATTTTGGAGGTATTTACAATGATATACTATATCAGTAAAATATTCTCCTATTTTTTATGATTCTTATCTTAAAAAAATATTATAACGTTGCATTATCATATGTTTGTAAAAAAATTATTATTTGTGTCCTTAAAAAATACAACGTGAATTTTGATTCATCTTTAATGAAATGATTTGCTATATCAATTTTTTAATCAATGCTTTCATTTTATCACTCCTTACCCTATATTGATTGTACCAAATTTCCAACGGAAAATCAATAAAATAATTCCAACAATAAAAAATAAACCTTGATTTTTAACATATTTTAAGACATCACCATATTTATATTCTGCCCAAATATAAGACGTTGAATAAATCATTAAAATTCTAAAAACACTTATTACAATAACACTAATTAATAAAGTCCAATCGATTTTTTTCATACTTATCCCTCATAATAAATTTATACGAAAAGGACAAATTTTAGAAATATTGTAAAAACAAAACTCGATTACAAAATCGAGTTAAAAATGAAGTTGACAATTAACATTATATTTATCACTTCTAATAGTTTTTCTAAAAACATGATTGTTTGAAAACATATTAATACTATCATCTAATTTAGCATCTTCAATATTGGTTGTTGTAATATCAATAGA
>CAMLYN010000061.1 GCA_946491675.1 uncultured Mycoplasmatota bacterium
TTTAAACTTAACCGCTATTGAAACCGAAAAAGAATGGAAGATAATAGAGACAATTTTAAATGAATTACAAGAAGAAGTAAAATCTAATATGGAGGATAGCGAGTAAATATTACTCGCTTTATATTATGAAGAAGTACGTTAATATTTATATTTTTGTTATTGTTATTTTAGCGATTATTATTGTTGTCGGTTGCACTGCTTATAATATTGGAATAAGTCCAGTTAGTAAAGAGAGCAAGGAAGTAATTTTTGAGGTTTCAGAAAATAGTTCTTATTTATCTATTGCACCTCAATTGAAAGAAAATAATTTGATTCGTTCTGAAACATTTTATAAGATATATATTAAAATATTTAGTCCTAGTAATTTAGAAAAAGGAACTTATACTCTAAATCAAAATATGAGCGTCAAAGAAATAGTTAACACATTAGAAAAAGGAACTACTGCTGAAACACTTTCTTTTGTAATTCCTGAAGGAAAGCATATAACTGATGTAGCTACTTATATTAGTGAAGTAACTGATTATACTAGTGATGAATTATTGTCATATTGGCAAAGTGAGGGACTATTAGATACTTTAATTAATAAATATTGGTTTATTACTGATGAAGTAAAAAACGATAATTTGAGATATAGTTTAGAAGGTTATTTTTTTCCTGCTACTTATGAAATTTTTAAAGATAGTAGCATGCAAGAAATCACTTATAAAATGTTAGACAAAATGGATGAAATATTATCAAAATATAAGACAGAGATTGAAAATAGTAATTATAGTGTTCATGAATTACTAACTTTAGCTTCGATAGTTGAACATGAAGCAATTCTAGATGAAGATCGTCCAATGATTGCTCAAGTTTTCTATAATCGTTTAAATATTAATATGCCATTACAAAGTTGTGCGACTTTAGGTTATGCTTTAAATGAATGGAAATTGACTTATACTTTAGCTGACCAAGAAGTTGATTCACCATATAATACATACAAATATACTGGGTTACCAATTGGTCCGGGTGGAGTTCCTGGTGAAGCAAGTATTAAAGCTGTTATTTATCCTGAAACAAATAATTATTTATATTTTTTAGCTGATGTTTATGACAGTAGTGCAACTAAAACTTATTATTCAGAAACATATAAAGAACATCAACAAAAATGTTTAGAATATTTAGGATACGCATGCTAGAAAATATTGAAAAATATGCTAGGGATTTTAATATTCCAATTATGCAAAAGGAAGGAATTGATTTTTTAACTGACTTTATCAAGAAGAATAATGTTAAAACAATTTTAGAAATTGGAACTGCAATTGGTTATTCTGCTATTAAAATGGCTTTAGTTGATGATGATATTAAAATTATATCAATTGAACGAGACCAAGAAAGATATAACGAAGCAGTTAAAAATATAAAATTATTTAATTTGCAAAATAGAATTAAATTGATTTATAATGATGCATTTAATGTTGATTTAACTGAAAAATTTGATTTAATTTTTATCGATGCTGCTAAAGCACAAAGCATTAAATTTTTTACTAAATTTGAAAATAATTTGAATGATAACAAATATATTATTACAGATAATATTAACTTTCATGGTTTGGTTGGTAGTGATGAACAAATGAGTCGTAATTTGAAACAATTAATTAGAAAAATATCTAATTATATTGATTTTTTAAAAAATAATGATAGATACATAACAACTTTTTATGATATTGGAGATGGAATAAGTATCAGCATAAAGAGGTGATAACTAGTGGAAATAGTAATTGAAAAAGTTAGTAATGGTTTTCGTCAAACAATAATTGATAAAACTAATGGAAAAACAAGAATTAGAAGAACTAACAGTGTCAAAAAGATTGAAGAATTAATTGCTAAATTGCCTAGTAATCCACGAGTTGTTGAAATTAATAATGATGATCTTAAAATTGTTTATCAAAATCACAATACTTTAGTATTAAAACAATATCAAAAAAATTTAACAACTGCGATATATGAAAGTATTTTAGATGGTATTGAAGAAGATACTCCAATTGTAAAAAATGTTAAAAAAAATAATAAAAAATTAGCTGCTTTAGCTCTTACAACTGTTATATTGGTATCTTCTGTTGCAATAATTACTTCTTTAGGTGACGAAAAATTCGAAGATGATGTAATTGATAATTCATCTAATCAATATGTTTATGTTGAACCAGCTGTTGAACCTAAAGTTGTCGAACAAACTGAACCAGAATTAGTCAGTCAGGATAATTTTGTTTTGGAAAATAGGCTTAGTCAAACTCAACAAATTCTTAATAATCAAATTCAAAATAATTTAGATATTCCAATATCGACAAAAATGACTGATTATGCAATTAATAAAGTTGTTAAATTCATTAATTCTGATGATGGAAAATATACTTTTGAAGTTGCTTTGGATTTTGGAATAGATCCTTATACTTTTGTATGTTTGATGATGGGCGAATCTAGTTTGAACCATGAAGAAACTATTCCTGGTGGAAAATATTATAATGGTTTTGGAGTGGGAATTTGCCAATTAGAAACTCCTGCTGGTCAAGAGATAACAGCATTTAATTACAATACTAATCAAAATGAAACTCTTTATGAAACAATGGAAAATGCAATTGATAAAAGAACTAACATTAAAATGGGAATTATGCGTTATCAAAACGTTTTAGAAAGATACCGTGGCAATGAAAAATTAGCGCTTCAATCATATAATTTTGGATATGGTTTGGTTGATTTGATTGTTGCAATATATGCTGATGAGAAAGGTATATCTTTTGATGAAGTTGTTGATAATTATGAAGATGTTGGATGGTTAAAATATGTATATCAGGCTAGTGATGATCCAATTGGTTTTGCTAATTCATTAGATATAAATAAGTTTAGTGATTATAGTACTACTATTGAATATTTAAAAAAATGGCAATATGGTAGTTATGGTAATGGCAAATATTTAGAAAATCTTTATGGTTATTATTTAGGCATTTATAGTAGTAATATTGTAGATGGTAATGTTATTCAAACTAATTTAACTAATAATGATGTCATTAAAGTATCATTAGATAATGTTAAAGAAAATGATCATATTATATAATTGTACTTTTAAGTACAATTTTTTGATAATTGACTTATGTTTTAAAATAATATAAAATTTAGATAATTAATAGAGAGGATGATAATTTAATGATTAATAAAGCTTTTACGTTGATTGAGTTGTTAGGTGTATTAATTATATTAGCTATAATAGCCCTAATAACATTTCCAATAATTGATAATGTATTAACTAGTTCAAGACAACAAGCCTATGAAAGAAGTATTGATGGAATAATTGAGGCTTCAAAAATGTATGTAACAAGTCAAGGAATAGTTCCTGATACAACAACAAAGTAATTGAGTTTACAAACATTAATTAATAGTGGTTTTTTAGAAGATAAGGATATAATTGACCCAAGAAATAATGAAAGTATGACCGGTTGTGTAGTATATAGGTGGGATAATAGTACTAATCAATATAAGTATCAATATGATGAAGAATGTGTTTTACCAACATATCTAGTAGGTGATTTATTAAAAGTAGATGTAGGAGGAGGACAAAGTCAAAATATTTATGTATTAGAGGTTAATGGTGATAAAATAACAGGAATATTAGATCGAAATTTAGTTGGCCCAATTGATTATGATGAAATAGATAATGTATTAGATGAAATTGGCATTCGTTGGAATAATGTAATTGATAAAAGATTACCTAATGCTTACGAATTAATAACATTAACAGATTTTTATCAAGAATTAAGTGACAAGAGTGATTGGGAAAACAAATATTTTACAAGAATGGTGGAAGCATCTGAATCGTTGCAAGATGGGTGTATTAACCATAAAGAATGTAAAGAATAATATACATTAGCATGATATGGAGATATTTTATTACCAGAATGGATAACAATTAATTTAGTAACTAATGGTGTATGTAATTGTGGATCTATGAGTTATTGGACAAGTAGTGAAGAAACTGGATTTATCTCATCAGGTGATTGTTTGTTGTTTCTGGCGAATTTTTTGGAGCAAGATTTAAAAACAACATAAGTCATCATGTAGGATTTAGGCCAATTATTTCTTTTAATAGTATGCATGTAATTGAAAAGTTATCTGCTCCTGAGTATGCATCAAGTGATGTTTGTAATAATATTCATATGTGTGATGTATAAATTATATTTATAGATGATTAATGTGTTATAATAAATAACGTGATGTTTATGGAATTAAAAGAAATTGAAAGAAGTATAATAAAAAAATATCGAAAAAAAATATTTGTTCCTTTTGTTAAAGCTATTAAAGAATTCAATTTGATTGAAGAAAACGATAAAATTGCTGTTTGTATCAGTGGTGGTAAGGATTCATTTTTATTAGCTAAATGTATGCAGGAAATTAAAAAACATGGTAAAGTTAGTTTTGATCTAGAGTTTATTGTAATGAATCCAGGATATAGTGAAAGAAATATTGATAAAATAAAAGAGAATTTAAAGAGACTAAATATATCTGCTCATATATTTGAAACGCCAATTTTTGATATTGCTGACACAACTGATAATCCATGTTATATGTGTGCTAAAATGCGAAGAGGATATTTATATAGTTATGCTAAAAGTATCGGTTGTAATAAAATAGCTTTAGGTCATCATTTTAATGATGTGATTGAAACCGTTTTGTTAAATATGATTTTTAATGGTAATTTTAGTAGTATGGTTCCTAAAGTAAAAAGTACTAATTTTGAAGGAATGAGTTTAATTAGGCCACTTTATTATGTCAAAGAAGATGATATTATTAAATGGGCTAAATTTAATGAATTAGAATTTTTAGATTGTGCTTGTAAAGTTACTAAGAAAAATAGTGGCCAAAGAATAGTTATTAAAAATTTGGTAAAAGAGTTAAATAAAATATATAGTAAAGCTGATGTTAATATTATGACGAGTACTAAAAATGTTAATTTAAATACTATTTTGGGGTGCAAAAAATGATTAAAGATTTATGTTTTGAAATAATAGAAACTTGTCCTAATAATTGTTTATTTTGTTCTTCTTGTTCTTCGCTTGATAAATTAAAAATGATTGATATTGAAGTATTTAAAAAGGTAATTGATCATTTAGTAAAAAAAGGTGGAATTGAAGAAATATCGTTATCTGGTGGAGAACCATTATTGCATCCTTATATTTTTGAGATGATTAAATATTGTAAAGAAAAAAATATTAGAGTCGTTTTGTTTACTAGTGGTATAGTAAAGAATGATAATCGTTATCTTGGCTATTTGAATCCAATTGAAAGAAGAATAATTAAAAATAATTCAACTAATTTTAAAAGTATTTCAAAACAAAATTTATTATTGTTAAAAGAAATGGAATTAGATAGAATTGTCTTTGATTTTCAAGGTGCTGAAGTTGATACTTATAATTATTTAATGGGAACTAAAAATCAATTTACTTATATAGCTGATTCAATGTTAAGAGCAAGCATGATTGGTTTAGATGTTGATGTGCATTTTATTCCCTTAAAACCTAATTACAAAGAATTTAAGGATATAATTGAAATATTAGAAATATGTGGTATTAAAAAGATTAGTGTTTTAAATTTTGTTCCTCAAGGAAGGGGAGAGGATAACCAAGATAGACTAATGCTAAGTAATGAAGAAATGTTAGAATTTATTAAAATTTATGAAAGTGTTAAAGATAAATTTAGTGGTGTAATTAGAGTAGGAATACCATTACTTTCTAAAGATACGCATTTATGTACAGCTGGATTAGATAAAATGGTTATAAAATATGATGGAACTGTTTTACCTTGTCCTGCTTTTAAAGAATATGATACTCTAATATTAAATAAAATGGGGATAAAAACGCCTAATATTTATACTGATTTAGAAAAATTAGAAATTCATAATGGAACTAGAAAGAAACCGTTATGTAAACAATTATATGGATTTGATAAAAGTTTGAAATGAAAGAGGTAAAATATGAAAAATTTAAAAATTTGCAAAAGAGCTTTAGCTTTAACAACAGCATTAGGTATAACTTTATTTAGTGGATGTTCAAAAAATAATGGTGATAAATCTAGTGATACAAAAGAAGAAAAGATATTTTGTGAACATTTGATTGTTGATTTTGGAGGACAACCAGTCATATTTAAAGAATGTGAAGGGTATGATGTTTATTTTGAACGAAGCAAGGGTGGTACATACTACGAAGTATCCGAAGATGACAGTCTTTTAGTAGACGGTTATGCTTATACAGCAAATTATTATACAACAACTCATGAAACTATTGATAAAATAGAAGAAATGGCAATTGAAAAAGGAGCTTATGTTTACAAAACAAATAATTAACATTTTGGGAAAGTATGAAAATGTTAAACACAAATAGTATATTTATTTAAAAAGTATGATATAATATAAATGTCTAGGAATGACGACAAGCTCATTTAGAAAAACCGACTAATTAACGAATATTGGGAATCTAATTC
>CAMLYN010000062.1 GCA_946491675.1 uncultured Mycoplasmatota bacterium
ATTTGATGTTTTAGTTCCTCGTTACGCTAATCGTAATGGTGGATATACTAGAATCCTTAAATTAGATGAACGTCGTGGTGACGATGCTTTAATGGTTATTATAGAATTAGTTAAGGAAGATGCCAAATAAGGTATCTTTTTATTTAAAAAAAATTAGATAAATCTAATTTAAATAATGCTCATTTAAAAATTCATATTGTTCATTGATTATAATTTCAAAATCTTTATTTATATAACCAATAATATAATTAGTTGGGATTATATATAATGGAGGTTCATCTTTGTCCCAATTTTTAGGTTTGTTATAATTTTTAGTTATAGCATAATCAATTTCTTCTTTGGGAATTCCTAATAAAACAATATTAGGATTTTTTCGATAATTTTCACCATTTTCTTGTAAGCAGTAATCGATTGGATTATCAATAAATTCTTTAGGTATTTCGATAGTTGTTGATAATAGTCTTTTTTCTACTAAATACAGTCCTTCTTCACATATGTCATCGCCACTTTTATTAGTAATATGATAAAAATATCTAATACCATCTAAACTAACTAATTCTCTAAATTCATTTTCAAAACCAGGATTTCTTGCCAATATTTCATCTTTCATTTTGATCACCTATTTATATTGTATCATATTTTTATATATAAAATTGTTATAATTAAGAAATTTTTAATATAATAATAAATTCATCCAAACCATGATTAAAACTTTAATATAATATTTTAAAGTCAAAAAATATATTGTATTAAAGTATCAAATTTAACATTTTGTTCTTTTAAATTATTGTATCTATTTGATAGTTTTAGTATAATTATAATTGTGGGGTGATTAGATGAAAGCTTTGATAACAGGTGCATCAAGCGGTTTAGGAGCTGATTTTGCTAGGATTCTTAGTGCAAAAGGCTATGATTTGATATTAGTTGCTAGAAGAAAAAAGAAAATGGAAGCTTTAGCAAAAGAATTAAATACTAAAGTTGAAATAATAGAATTAGATATTTCTAGTACTTATAATTGTATGAAATTATACGATAAAGTAAAAAAAGAAAAAATAGATATTTTAATTAACAATGCTGGTTTTGGTTTATTTGGAAAATTTGATGAAACAAAATTAGATACTGAATTAGATATGATTGATTTGAATATAAAGACTGTTCATACTTTAACTAAATTGTTTTTAAAAGATTTTAAAAAAAGAGGCTATGGATACATATTAAATGTGGCATCAGCTGCCGCATTCTTGCCAGGACCATTAATGAGTACTTATTATGCAACTAAGGTATATTTACTTCATTTAACTTTGGCTATTAAAGAGGAATTAAAAAAAGATAATAGTAATGTTTATATTGGTGCTTTATGTCCTGGACCAGTTGATACCGAATTTAATAAAGTAGCTAAAGTTAAATTCACTGTTAAAAGTTTAAGTAGTGAATATGTTACTAAATATGCAATTGATAAAATGTTTAAGAAGAAAATGATTATTATTCCTGGAACTACAACTAGATTTGCTATTTATTTTTCAAAAATATTACCAATGAATATTAAATTATCTATCAGTTATAGATTACAAAAATCAAAAGATAATCGATAAGATAATTTGGTTTTAGTTAAATATTTGTCAACTATGAACTCGATCAAAATGATTGAGTTTTATAATATTATAAAATCAAAAAGATTATTTGAAAATTATTGGATTTTATATTATAATATTTTCAGTGGTGAGGACTATGATAAGTATTAAAAATCTTGAATTTAGATATCGCAATAAAGAGTTATTCAACAATTTAAATATGGAATTTGATGATAAAAAGATAACTTCTTTAATAGGTCCTAATGGAAGCGGTAAATCAACTTTAGTTAAAATATTAGTTGGATTATATCGTTACAACGGCAATATTACTATTGATGGAATACCACTTTTAAAAGACAATCGAAAAGACATTAGAAAAAAAATTGGTGTTGTGTTTACTAATCCTGATAATCAATTTGTTGCTGAAACTGTAATGGATGATATTGCTTTTACATTAGAAAATATGAATTATAAAAAAGAAGATATTAGAAAAAAAATTGAAGAAATTACTAAATATTTAGGGATTTATGATATTTTAGAAGCTAATCCTCATGACTTAAATAGTAATCAAAAACAATTAGTCAGCTTAGCTAGTGCATTAGTTCATGACCCCAAAATTTTAATATTAGATGAAGCCTTAACAATGTTAGACCCATTTGATAAGGAAAAGATATTAAAAATATTACAGGAATTAAATGCTAAAGGATTAACTATTATTAATATTAGTCATGATATTGAAGACACCTTGATAAGTGATAAAATATATATTTTAGATAAAGGTAAAATTGTTTTAGAAGGAACTAAAGAAGAAATATATAAAGAAGAAAAAAAACTTCATAGTTTAGGATTCAATTTACCATTTATGGTAGAACTATCTAATCGTTTAATGTTTTATGATTTAATTGATCATGTTATTTATGATATGGAAGAGATGGTGGATACACTATGGAAGTAAAATTTAATGATGTTTATTATATATATAATGAAAAAACACCTCTTTCAAAATTGGTTTTAGGCAATATTAATACAACTTTTAAAGAAGGAACAATTAGTGGAATTATTGGTAAAAGTGGTAGTGGTAAAACGACTTTAATAGAATTAATTAATGCTTTAATTATTCCGACTAAAGGTAGAGTTGAAGTAGGAAGTAATGTAATAAGTAAAACAAGAAAAATAAAAAATATTAATAATTTAAGATATAAAATAGGATTAGTTTTTCAAATTCCTGAAGAGCAATTTTTCTGTAATACAGTTAAAGAAGAAATTGAGTTTGGAATGAGATATTTTAAAAAAACAGTTAAAAGTATCGAAAAACATGTATCAGATGCATTACTAATGGTTGGTTTAGATGATAGTTATTTAAATAGAAGTCCATTTACTTTAAGTAGTGGTGAAATGCGCAAAGTAGCTATTGCTTCAATATTAGCTTTTAATCCTAAAGTAATAATATTAGATGAACCAACTATTGGTTTAGATAATCAAAGTAAGAATAATTTGATTAAAATAATTAAATTATTAAAAAATCGATATAAAAAAACAATAATAATAGTTAGTAATGACACTGATTTGCTTTTGCAAATTGCTGATCATATTGTTTTGTTAGATAAAGGTAAAATTGTATTTGATGGTAATAAATATGAAGTATTCAAACAGGACTTAGAAAAATATGGATTAAAAAGACCAAGAATAATCGAATTTGAACAAATGATTTTAGAAAAAAAAGGATTAAAGATAGGTTATCGTGATGATATTAATGACTTAATGAAGGATGTGTATCGATATGTTAAATAAGGTGATGATTGGTAGATATTACCCAATTAATTCATTAGTTCATAAAATGAATCCTTTAGCCAAAATAATTTGTGTTTTGTTGTTTATTATTATGGTATTTTTAACTTTCAATATTAGGTTTAATATTATTATATCGATTCTATTAATACTGATGTTGTTTAATACTAAAATTCCTGCTAATGTCTATGTAAAAACAGTATTAAGTATTAAATGGTTATTGTTATTTATTTTGATTATTAACATAATAATTGGTTCTAGTTTACAAGTAACTATAATTACAATTTTAAGGCTTATTTATATTGTCTTATATACTTCGATTCTTACTTTAACAACCCCACCGACAGAAATAACTTATGGATTAGAAAAACTTTTTTCACCTTTAAGGTTAGTCGGAATATCAGTTAATAAAATGGCTTTGTCAATAAGTTTAGCTTTAAGATTTATCCCAACAATTATTGATCAAGGTAATAAGATTATTAAATCCCAAGCTAGTCGTGGAATTGATTATTACCATTCTAATTTTAGTGGGAAAATATTAGCGATTAAATCATTAATTATCCCAATGTTTATTTTAAGTTTTAGAAAAGCTGATGACTTAGCTGATGCAATGGAAGTAAGGTTGTATAATGTAAACAATAAAAGAACGAATTTTAGACAAAATAAATGGGGATTTTATGATACATTTATAACGCTTATGCATCTTTGTTTATTTATTTTAATAGTAAAGGAAGTATTTTTGTGAGATATTTAATTACATTCAGTTATGATGGTTCAAAATTTAAAGGTTATCAAAAACAACCTCGTTTAAAAACAGTTCAAGGAGAAATTGAAAAAGCATTAAAAGAATTAAATACAGAACCAGTTACCATTCATGCCTCTGGAAGAACTGATGCAGGAGTTCATGCTTTAAATCAAAAAGCTCATTTTGATCTTGAAATTGACATTACTCCTGAAAAACTACACAAAGCTTTAAACAGCTTATTAAATGATTATATATATGTTAAAAAAGTTGAAGAAGTTGATAGTACTTTTCATGCTAGATTTAATGTTAGTGCAAAAGAATATATTTATAAAATTAATATGGGTGAATATGATCCAATTGAAAAGGATTATGTATTTCAATATAATAAAAAATTAGATTTAGTTGAAATGGAAAGAGCTCTAAAATATCTAGAGGGGACACATGACTTTAAATCGTTTTCTAAAGCAGATGAAGAAAAAGAAGATTTTACAAGAACAATTATTCAAACTAATTTAATTAGAAATATTAAAAATGTTAATAAATTTGTTATATCATTTTTAGGAACTGGCTTTTTACGATATCAAGTAAGAAATATGGTTGGAGTATTATTAGAAATTGGCGAGGGTAAAAGAAAAAGTGAGGATATTTTAGAAATTTTAGAAGCTAAAGATCGAAGAAAAGCTGGTATTACTGCCCCACCAGAAGGCCTATATTTAAACGATGTATATTATCGGTGAATGATAGAATGTTAAAATTTGAAATAAGTAAGCTAATCGATAATATATAAATATAGTATACTAATAAAATAGGCTAGAAGAGATTTAAATGTAATTACGCTAATTTTTTTAAAGAATCAAAAAAAATATTGCTATATATTTAAAATTAATTGGTAATGATAATGATGTTGAAAATAATATAGATAATTATATGTTGACAGCCGAACTATTGTTTGGTATAATTTGTTTGTAAATATTATTGTATAAAATTTATTTTAAACGCAAAAATAAATATATAAGGAATTAGTGAATGAAAGAGTTAGAAAAATTAATTAATTTTATTAACGATAGATTTTCATATATATTTAATGAATTACAACAATTATGTTTTTCATGCAATGTAACAAGTAGGGTAAAAGCATTAAATTCAATTCAATATAAAATTGAAAATTACAGATTAAATCACGAAAATGGGAAAATACCAATAAAGAAATGTTTGAACGATCTTCTGGGATTTAGAATAATTTTTTTAGATGATATTGATTATAAAAACATAAAAGATTATATTAATGATACATTTCCTAAATTAAAGTGTATTAAATCCACTAAGAAAGGATATGATGCTGTACATATATATTTTGGAAATGAAAATAATAAAAAATTTCAATGGGAATTACAATTATGGAATAAAAGCAAAGAAAAAACAAATTTAAAATCGCATGCAGAATATAAACAAGACTATACTAAATGGGAAAACATAAATAATAAAGGAGGTGTTTAGTTATGATTAAACATTATATAATAATTGCTAGTGCGTATTCTATCGGGAAAAGAATAGCTTTAGACTATTATTCTGACGATATATTATCAATGGAAATTATTCAAAAGGATATTGATTATATAATTGCTAAATGTGGCAAAGATGTGCCAATATCAAGTCATTTTATTCAAGTTGAAAGAAATGGATGGGATGCGGTAAGAAAAAAAGATAAATTTTTTGATGGTATAAAATTAGTTGCAACAAAAGAAGAATTTGTGAAGTTAATTTTAGCTGACCAAAATTTATTAGGCATTGATATTGCAAAATATATTTTAACTAAAAAACCTTGTACACATTTAAAACTAGAAAAACTAGTTTATATGTGTTACGCTGATTATTTATGCAAAGAAGATTCAAAGTTATTTGAAGATACTATTTATGCATATAGATTAGGTCCAGTAATTGAGACAGTTTATGCAAAATACAAAAAAAAGGGTTCTTTTTTGATAGATGTACCAGCTGATGAAGATAACAAAAAAATGTATGATGAGCAAGAAGAAAAAATGCCAATTAAAAGTCGAATTTTAGCAGCTAAAGATGGATTAAAAAAAATTGTAAGTATTGATCAAACATTAGATAAATTTGGTGATTATACTGCTTCAGAGTTAGTTGATATTACTCATAGAAGATTTAGCCCATGGTACGAAGCAGGTTGTGGTGAAATGAAAAACCTAATAATTTCTGATGAAATAATAAAAAAATATCACAAATATGAAATAATATAGTTAAAAAGCATATGTTTTCATTGACAAATATATGTTTTTTTAGTACAATTGTTACTGGTACATTTATTTATTCCCACATTTAATGAATCTTGGGACAATTCATTATTTGGAAGAAAGGA
>CAMLYN010000063.1 GCA_946491675.1 uncultured Mycoplasmatota bacterium
AGATGAAAGAAGAAAATACAAAATTATTTAATTTAGTAAATATGGATGATGCTGGTATTTCAACTTTAGAAAAGCCGATTATTGGAACTCAAGCTTTAGCTACTTGCTTTGGGATACTTTTATATGAAAGAAAAAAGAAACAAGCTATAGTAGCACACGTATCTACTACTATTTTACCTGCTGTCATGAAATTATTTGAATTAATAGATTTATATAGTGATAATGTATTTGAATGTCTAATTATTCCAGGATACTATTCAGTGCAAGAAGATCATTATGGTGTCTATAATAGATTATTACAAATATTTAATAAAAAAGAACTTTTAAAAACAAAATTTATTCCTTTCATAGAACAAATGAAATTAGAGGATATTATTAGATTAGATGAAAAAACATTATCTTATGAATTTGCTTTTGATACACGAACTGGTAAGTTTATAAATAACGATGTTTATTTTGGAATAGAATATTTAGAAATTAAGGAAAAAACTAAATAATAAATTAAATATAATTTTTTAAAATTCAATATTATTATTTAAAACTATGATATAATAATGGTGTTTTAGGGGGAGTAAATATGATAAGCATTAATAGTATCAATCCAAAACTAAAGCGATTCATTTTTGATTCTCAAACTATGGTTTTAAAAAATGCTTTTAATGGATATAGTTATCGATGCTATACTAGAAGTTGTAATGAGGCATTATACCAATATTTTACTATGGTACCTAATAGTAGTAATGGTAATAAACCGGTTGATTTTTTAACTAGTTTTGATGGTAAAGATAAAAAAGCCTATATTTTAGTTGGTGATTTATTAGAAAATATCTCTTATAATGAGTTTGAATTGTTGTATCAAAAAATTGAACAATTAGTTGAATTAGAAGGACATCTTGATATTCCTTCGGAAAAATTAGATATGATAGCAAAATATTATGAAACTAGTTTTTTTAATGATGAAACAATTATAGATATGTTAAAACTTCATTATATTTTTCATAAGTCTTTAAATAAATCCGCTTTATCACAATTCATGTATCGTTATTATGAGTATTATCAATCAGTTGAAAATGCTAGGTTACAGAGACTAAAAACAGCTTTATTATCTAATGAAGCAGAAAAACTTTATCAAAAAATGTATAGTTAATGTTTTTTGACAAATATAATCTTAAATGTTATAATTAAATAACTTAAAGGGGTGATTTTTAGTGAAAATTAGTTCCGTTAATTTAGAAATCAGTGCCGTTAGACGTAGCCAATATCCAACTGATAATAAACCAGAATTTTTACTAGTTGGTAGATCTAATGTTGGTAAAAGTAGTTTTATTAATACTTTAATTAATCGAAAAAATTATGCTAGAACTTCAGCTACTCCTGGAAAAACTCAAACAATTAATTTTTATTTAGTAAATGATCAATTTTATTTAGTTGATGCACCAGGTTATGGTTACGCTCAAGTAAATAAGAAAAAGCAAAAGAAATTTGGACTAATGATGGAAGATTATTTAACTAATCGTAAAAATTTAAAACAAGTTTTTATGTTAGTTGATTTTAGACATAAATTATCTAATGATGATATAATGATGTATAATTTCTTAAAATACTATAAATTACCTGTTACAATTGTTGCTACTAAAGTTGATAAAATCCCAATTACTAAACAACAACAACAAAGAAATGTCATTTTAGAAGATTTAGATTTAGTAATCGGCGATGAATTTATTATGTTTAGTAATGTTACCAAAATTGGTAAAGATGAAATTCATCAAAAAATTGAAAGAACAATCTAGTTTATTACACTTTTTAAACAAATTCATAATATATCAGTAGGTGATATCATGAAATTTGTTGTTGACAATAATAAATTTATTGTTTTTTTAAATAAAAAGTTTGATTTGGATGATAAATTAAAACTAGAAAAATATTTTAAAGAATTATTTTATAAATTAAAAAGCAAATATAACATTGAAGTTAATGGATATTATAATATTAATGTCTATGCTGATAAATATTATGGCACTATTATTGAAATGGAAAATGAAGATTTAGAATATTATACTTATTTTAATCAAATTGATATGGAAATAAATGTTTTTAAAAGTAATTTCTATTATGAAATAGATTATAGTTTTCTAGATAAAAATATTTTAAACAAATGTATATGTTATAAATATAATGATAAAATATATTTAAAAATCAAAGAGGATATTGATGAGATAGATTTATCTAAATTATTAGAAGTAAGCAATGTTTTATATGGTGAGGAAGTAGAAGAGATTGCTAAATACGGGAAGAAGGTGAAATTATGAAAAAACCAGTCGTTGCTTTAGTTGGACGACCTAATGTCGGCAAAAGTACTTTATTTAACCGTTTAGTTGGAACCAAAATAGCGATTATTGAAGATATACCAGGTATAACAAGAGATCGAATTTATGGCGATGTTAAATTTGGTGATTATTCCTTTCATCTAATTGATACTGGTGGAATTGATATAAGCCAAGAAAAATTTAATGATGAAATTAAAATTCAAGCTGAAATTGCTATTGAAGAAGCTGATGTTATTGTTTTTGTTGTCGATGCTAAAGAAGGAATTACAACAAATGATTTAGTTGTAAGAGATATGTTATTGAAATCTAATAAAAAAATAATTGTCGCTATCAATAAAATAGATAGTAAACTAGCTTCTAATAATATTTATGATTTTTATGAATTAGGATTTGATAATTATATTAATATAAGTTCTGAACAAAATGAAGGTATTTATGAATTATTAACCGAAATTACTAGTGATTTTAATGAAATTAATGAAGAAGAAGATAATGTAATCAAATTTAGTGTTATTGGACGACCTAACGTTGGTAAAAGTAGTTTAGTTAATGCTATTTTAAATGAAGAAAGAGTCATTGTATCTTCTATTGCTGGTACTACTCGTGATGCTATTGATACACCTTTTACTTATCATAATGAAAAATTCGTTGTTATTGATACTGCAGGAATGCGTAAAAAAGGAAAAATATATGAAACTGTGGAAAAATATAGTCTACTTCGCAGTATGAAAGCAATTGATCGTTCTGATGTTTGTCTATTAGTAATTGATGCTGAAACGGGAATTATTGAACATGACAAACATATTGCTGGTTATGCTATTGAAGCTGGCAAACCAATTGTTATTGTTGTTAATAAATGGGATGTTATTGAAGATAAAGATGAACAAATGAAGAAATTTACTAAAGAAATTCGTAATAATTTTCAATTTATGCCTTATGCACCGATTGTTTATTTATCAGCTAAAACAAGAAAAAGACTACATACTTTAATGCCACAAGTAATTAAAGTATATCAAAACAGTACTAAATTTATTGCTACTAATTTAATTAACGATTGTATTAAAGATGCTTATAATCTTAATTTACCACCTTCTTATAAAGGTAAAAGATTAAAAATATATTTTTGTAATCAATCAGCAATCAAACCACCAACTTTTAATATTCAAGTTAATAGTAAAGGATTAGTTCATTTTTCTTATCAACGATATTTAGAAAATAAAATAAGAGAATCGTTTGATTTTGAAGGAACTCCAATCGTTATTCAATTTAAAAATAAGGGTGAAGAAGAATTATAAAATTGTACTTAATTGTACAATTTTTTTTAGGATTTTATTGAAAATTAATTAGTAATTTAGTATAATTATTTTTAGAATGATAAATATAGCTAGAAAGGAGTTTATCATGAAAGTAAAAATAGATAAGCATAAATTAACTAAAGAAGAATTAATTGTTTATAATAAACCCAAAAAAGTTTATATTCCTTTGATAAGCGGTAATGATACTAATATAACAATATTAGTTAACAAGGGAGAATATGTTTATAAAGGAAGTATTATTGGAAAAAGAAAAGGTGATTTTAGAATTCCAATTCATTCAAGTGTTAGTGGAACAGTTTTAGATTTTGAAGAAAGAACATGTTTTAATGGAGAAAAAGTAAAGTGCGTTGTTATTGAAAACGATTTTAAAGAAAAAATTGAACAAAAATTAAGTATTAAAAAAACAATTAATAAATATTCAAAAGAAGAGTTTTTAGAACTATTAAAAGAAAATGGTATCGTTGGAATGGGAGGAGCTGGTTTCCCTACTTACGTTAAATACGAAGCTAGTTCTATTGATACATTGATTGTTAATGCTGTTGAATGCGAACCTTATATTATGGCTGATTATGCTTTAGCCAAAACTAAATGCGAGGAAATTTTAGAAACAATTGATGCTATTTTAGAAATAAATAAGATAAAAGAAGCTATTATTGCTATTAAAAAAGAGAATATTGAGTTAAAACAAATCTTCGATAATTTTATTGGTACTTATTTAAAAATAAAAATAAAGTTAGTTCCTAATATTTATCCAATGGGATGGGAAAAAACATTGGTAAAACAAGTAACTGGTAAAGATTACGATAATCTTCCTAGTGAAGAAGGAATAATAGTTAATAATATTTCTACTATTTATGCTATTTATGAGGCATTAAAATATAATAAACCTTTAATTGAAAGAATCGTTACTTTTTCTGGCGAAGGTTTAGAAGAACCACATAATGTTTTAGTAAAAATGGGAACACCGGTTAATGAAATATTAAATGAACTTAAGATTAAACAAAATAGTTTTATCGTAGCTGGTGGACCAATGATGGGAAATAGAGTTGAAGATTTAGTTATATCACCAAATTTAAATTGTGTTCTAGCTTTAAATGATACTTTAAATATAGCCACACCATGTATTGAATGTGGTAAATGTGTTAGTGTTTGTCCAGTTAAATTAAGTCCAGTCTTAATTATGAAAACTAAGTATAAAAAAGAAAAAGATATTAAAAAATTTAAATCTTTACATCCTGAAAAATGTATTGGTTGTGGTTTATGTTCTTACATTTGTCCAGCTAAACTATTTGTAAGAGAACGTGTTAAAGAAGCTAAAAATATTGTAAGGGGTGATAAGTAATGGGACCATTTTTAAGAAGTAAAAATAGTACAAATAAAATAATGTTACATTTGATTATAGCTTTATTACCAATTATAATATTTACTGTTTATAAAAACGGTTATATTCCATATAGTCATGGTTTAATTAGTTTTATTGAAATGTTTAATCCATTGTTAAATATTTTCATTGGTGCTTTATCTTCATTTTTAATTGAAAGTATTTATGCATTGATTTTAAAAAAGAAAAACTATATTAAAAATTCTTATGCTTTTTTTCCAGGGTTATTTTTAGCTTTAATTTTACCTTTAAATACACCAATTTATATTATTGTAATTGGTAGTGTTATTGCTAGCATTAGTAAACTTATCTTTGGTGGATTTGGGAAAAATATTTTTAATCCAGCTTTAGTCGGTTATTTATTCATTATTTTAGTTTTTTCTAGTATTTTAACAACGGATAATTATTTTAATAAGTATGAATTAGATACTATTTCTAGTCCTACACCATTAACTAATGCTTCGATGGTATCGGGAATTGGTAGTTATGATGAATTAGTAAAACCATATGGTAACTTGTCTAATTTTTTGATTGGAACAATACCTGGTAGTTTAGCTGAAACTAGTGCTTTATTGTGTATTGTTGCTTATATTTATTTGAGTATTACTAAAACAATAAAATGGCGAATACCATTAGTTTATGTAGCGACTGTTTTTGTTATAACCTTTGGAATTGGTCGATTACTTGGCCAAGATATTTATTATCCTTTATTTCACATTTTAAGTGGTGGATTAATGTTTGGAGCTGTTTTTATGGCGACTGATCCAATTACTAGTTGTGTGACGCCAATTGGTCAAATATTACAAGGAGTTATTCTTGGTATAATTACTGTTATTTTTAGATTTGTTGGAGTTGAAGGTGTAGCTTATAGTATTTTAATAGTTAATATGTTAGTTTTTCTACTAGACAAAATTGGGATGGTATCAAGATTTAATTTCTTAAAATCAATTATTTGGTTTATTTTAATTTGGATTATTATTATCGGGTTAACAATTATCCTAGCAGCTAGCCGTAAAACTGATGGTGATAAAGATCCTAATTTTGATATTACAAGTAAAGAAAAAAATGGCAATCAAACTATTTATAATGTTTCCCAACAAGGTTATGGTGGGAAGATAAGAGCTGAAGTTATTATTGAAAATGATCGTATTATTTCTTTAGAAATTACTTCACATCATGAAACTGCTAATCGTTATCAATTAGTATTAGATAGTGATTATATTAATCAATTAATTAATAATCAAGATAATTTAGAAAACTTAGATACAGTAAGTAGTGCTACTGTTACTAGTAATGCTTTAAAAAAATTAGTTATAAATGTTTTAGAAGATTATAAACCAAATTAATTTTTGGTTTTTT
>CAMLYN010000064.1 GCA_946491675.1 uncultured Mycoplasmatota bacterium
TACAAATAAAATGGAGAGTATAATATCATTCATATATTACCTCCACTTTCTATTATTTTAGAGTATTAACTCTATTATTATTTTAATATTTATAAAGAAATAAGTCAAGTAAAATAATTATTATCGAAATTTTATCTTAAAATAATCTAGATTTTTATTTAAAAATACGTTATAATTATTTATAGAATAAATGAGGGTGAATAGTATGTTAGGAAAAATAATTTATATAAGCAATAATATGGCGCATGTTAAAGTACCACCTAATGTTAAAGTATCAACTAATTTGATGAACATGCATGTTATTTTTGAAGATGAAAAGAAAAAGGTCTTGGGAGAAATTGATGATATCAGTCAAGACTTAATTAAAATTAGATTTTTAGGAGAAATCGTTAACAATCAATTTGTTGGAGGCGTTATAAGAAAGCCAACAATCGAATCAAATGTTAGAATGATTAATAGTGATGAATTAAAACTAATTATTGGATATAATGATAAAAATAGTTTTATGTTAGGTACTAGCGCTTTATATGATAATTATCCAATCATGGTTAATATCAATGAATTATTCTCTAACCATATGGCTATTTTTGGTAATAGTGGTTCTGGTAAATCTTGTGGTGTAGCACGTCTTTTACAAAATGTTTTTACTAATCCTAATTTCAAACCATATAAAGCTAATATCTTTATTTTTGATGCTTATGGGGAATATCACAATGCGTTTTCTAATTTCAATAATATTGATGCTAACTATCAATTTAAATATTACACAACTAATAAGCATGATACTATAGGTCAACCATTATTAATTCCTCTTTGGTTATTAGATAATGATGACTTTGCTATATTATTAAACGCTAGTGAACATTCTCAATTACCAATTATTGAAAGAACATTAAAACTAGTTAAAATTTTTGCTGCTAGCGATGATATGGCTTTAAAATACAAAAATCATTTAATTGCTAAAGCAATTATGAATATTTTATATACTAATCAAAGCGCAAGTAGTAAAAGAAATGATATTTTTGCAATTTTTAATTCTTGTTCAACACCTCAATTTAATCCCGAAGCTGTTCTTCAAGGAGTTGGTTATACAAGAAAATTCAGAGAATGCTTTTTAATTAATGATCAAGACAACTTTTCAGAAAGCGTTTTATTATCCGAATACGTTTCAAGTTATGTCGATGAAAGTTTAGATCAATATGAAGAAACTGAAATAAACTATTTTACTCTAGAAGATTTAGAAAAAGCTTTAAATTTCACTTTAATATCTGAAGGATTACTTCGTAACGAAAAAGCATACAACAGTGCTATTACGTTAAAAGTAAGACTTCATTCTATTATAATTAGTGAATATGCTAGATATTTCGATGTGCCAAATTTTATGACAATTGATCAATATATCGCTAGTTTAATTAGTAATAATAATAAAAAAGCACAAATCATTAATTTTAATTTAGAAGATGTTGAAGATTGGTTTGCCAAGTTTGTTACTAAAACTTATGTTAAATTATTATTTGATTATACTAAAGGAATGAGTAATCGTGCTACTATTCCATTTCATATTTTTATTGAAGAAGCGCATCGTTATGTTCAAAAAGATAATGATACATTTTTACTTGGATACAACATCTTCGATCGAGTTGCTAAAGAAGGTCGTAAATATGGATTGATTTTAAATCTTATTTCACAAAGACCTGTTGAATTATCTGATACTGTTATATCGCAAATGTCTAACTTCTTAATTTTTAAAATAACCCATCCGCTAGATGTTGAATATATTCAAAAAATGTTACCTAATATTAGTATTGATATTGTTGAAAAACAAAAAAGTTTACAACCAGGAACTTGCATGGCTTTTGGTAGAGCATTTAGAATTCCAATGATTGTTAGAATGCAAATGCCTAATCCAATGCCAGAAAGTAGTAACTGTGATATCATGAGTACATGGTAAAAAAACATTGGTTTTCCCAATGTTTTATTTTTCTTCTTTTTTAATTTCTTTTTTTAATCCATAATGAATTCTTACTTTATCTTCAATTTCATTAACTAATCCAGGATTTTTCTTTAACAATTCTTTAACATTTTCTTTACCTTGGCCAATTTTTTCACCTTTATATGAATACCATGCACCACTTTTTTCAATAATATTGGCTTCACTTGCTAAATCAACTAGTTCGCCTTCATGTGAAACACCTTCACCATACATAATATCAACTGTACAAGATTTAAATGGTGGAGCCATTTTATTTTTAACGACTTTTATCGTTGTTTTATTTCCAACTATATCAGTTCCTAATTTTAATTGTTCAGCTCTTCTAATTTCTAATCTAATAGAAGAATAAAATTTTAAAGCTCTTCCACCAGGAGTAACTTCTGGATTACCAAACATAACACCAACTTTTTCTCTTAGTTGATTAATAAATATAGCAATTGTATTAGTTTTATTAATAACACCAGCAAGTTTTCTTAAAGCTTGGCTCATTAGTCTAGCTTGTAATCCAACATGTGAATCGCCCATCTCACCTTCAATTTCAGCTTGTGGGACTAATGCTGCAACAGAATCAATTACAATAACACTAATAGCTCCACTTCTAACTAAGGCTTCGCAAATCTCTAAAGCCTGTTCACCATTATCTGGTTGTGATAATAACAATTCATCAATATTGACACCTAATTTTTTTGCATATTGTGGGTCTAAAGAATTTTCTGCATCGATAAAGGCTACCCTACCTCCCATTTTTTGGGCTTCAGCTATTGCATGTAAAGCAAAAGTTGTCTTACCACTAGATTCAGGACCATAAATTTCTATTATTCTTCCTTTAGGATATCCACCAATTCCTAAAATCATATCTAAAGCAATTGATCCACTAGGAATTACATCTATTTGTCTTACTTCATTAGAACCTAATTTCATTACTGAACCTTTTCCAAATTGTTTTTCAATATCTTGTAAAACTTGATCTAAAGTTTTATCATTACTACTTTTTGTCATATTTCCTCCTTATTTTAACTCCTACAGTTTAATTATAACCTATTCAAATAATATTGTCAATATAAAAACGAACTAAAGTTTGTGTTTTTTAGTAATTAAAAAAGATAGTCAAATTGAACTATCTTGTATGTTGATATTCATCTTCACCAATATAGACTTTATTACCATTTTCATCATAATAATAAGCTCCATCAAAGTTATCATCGTAATTATCATCATAATTATTATCATAACCATCATCAATGCTATAAGCATTTCTATTTAAAATAGCACTATTAGTTGTTTGATCCCAACTGATACTTGTTCCAAACATTGCTGAAATATCACGAGCTGGTATATATGTTGTTCCATTTACAATATAAACATCTGTTTTGTTACCATTTGTAAGTTGCGGTGTATATAAGTTACCATTAAAATAAATATTAACACCACTAGTAGCATATAATTCTTTTTTAGTTAATTGAGTACTTGGTTGTTCACTAGACACAGGTACAGCAGGATAATCTTTAAAATAAATTTTATTGCCATTTTCATCTATATAATATGTATCACCAGTATTGTCATTAGCATTAATATATACAGAACTATTTTTCCATTCAACATCTGCTCCATATAAAGTTGAAATAGCAGCTATTGGTAAATATGTTGTTCCATTATGAACAAAAGGCGTAATTTTATTACCATTAGCATCTTTTGGAGTAAATAACTGACCATCAACATAAATATTTACACCAGTATAAGCATCAATTTTAACATTTTTTAAATTGCTTGGATCACTTGGCATAACACTAGATTTTAAATCACTAGTATCTAAATAACCACGATCAATAGTTAATAACATTTCATCGCCATTTTTATAATAAACAAATCCTTGTTCTTCACTAATTCTAACTGGTTTATTATTGATTGAATATTCAATATATTCTCTATAATCAATTCTACTAGAATTTTTATTATACACTTTAGAAACCATTAAAGATTGTTTATAAGTCAAATATTGATTAATTGCATTACTTAATCCTGTATAGTAAGCATATTTAGTATTAATAGTTTGGCTAATTAAATTAGTATCTCCATAAATAGATAATATTACATCATCATTCGAATCATTATTTTTACTTATATAATTTCCATCAGTAATTGCTTGACCTATTCTATCATAAAATAGGTCAATATCACTCATAGCTTGAAAACACATACTTTCATTTGCTTTAGGAATAATAACAGCATTATATTCTGTTCTGAAAGTCGGATTAGAACTATTACCATAAGAAACATTTAAGCTTGGAATAACTACCAATGTATTATCTTTACTTAATCTTGAATCATCTAAAGTTATTATTCTAGAGTCGATAATTTGATTGTTTTTTATTTTATATACAGCAATATTTACTAAATTGTTACCACTAATGCTATTAGCAAATGTACAAGTATAATCATCAGCATAATCATTTAAATCTCTAACAGAAATATTTGTAATACTAGAGAAAACTAATTTACTTTCATTAATTTTACTTTCTAAATACTTTTCAATAACTTTTTTTTCTTTACTATTTAAACTGTCCATTACTTCTTCATATTCTATTTCAATACTATTAATACTAGCTAACATTCTTGCTATACTATTATTTTCACTTCCTGTATAACTAGTATCCATTCCTCCATTAGCTAAAACTGTATAAACATCTTGAAAAGATTTATCAATATCTTCAATAATTTCATTTAATTCTTTTGCTTGTTTATCAGTGACATAGTCAGATTTATAATTTGCTTGATTTACAAATTCATCATCGCCATTATAAGTTATACTAATAGTTGGAAATTCAACATTAGCAGCTTCAGCTTTGATTGAACCAGCTCCAGCAATAAAACCAGTTGCTAAAACAAAAGGTAAAGCTTTTCTTAATACTAATTTTTTTCCTTTTTCAACAAATTCTTTAATTTTTTGTGTATTGATATTAATCATATTATTTCCCCCTTTAATTAATATTGTCATTTATACTAGCACAAATAAACAAAAAAGTCAAATTAGAACAAAGTTCTATTTTAAATAAAAACTATACATGAAAGTATAGTTAATCAAACAAAACTTTTTTATTTTGTTGATAATATTGAATTCCAGAATAGACAGATAAAACAGTTGCAATAATAAGTAAAACATCTGATACTTTAATATTAATTAATTCAAACGGTAAATTATTAAATAAAGTTAATGCAATACCTAACATCATAAAAATAGTTTTAACTTTACCAGACATAATCGCAGCAACAACTTCTTTTTTAGCACCAACTATCATTTTAATAATATCGACAACTGTATCTCTAGTTACGACAATTACAGGAATAATTGGATGAATCAAACCTTGACTAGCTAAAATTATTAAAACAGAATTAACTAAAAACTTATCCGCAATTGCATCCAACATTTTACCCAAATCAGTTACCATCTTATATTTTCTAGCAATATATCCATCTAAAAAATCAGTTAAAGAAGCAATTATAAATAAAGCACCAGCAATAAAGTATTTTAAATCAACAACAATTGCTTCATTAATAAATAGTTTAGTGGCTGTTAAACCAACTGCATCAAATGGGAAAAGTAAAATAACAACAACTAAAAAAGTCAAAAAAATTCTAATCAAAGTTATTTTGTTCGGTAAATTCATAACCTACACCTCCAAGCAAATTTTCTTCATCTTTATTATCTTCAGTCAAAATAGTATAAAGAAGGAAAATTATTGTTACTAATAATACAAATATTGCAATATAAATAAAGTTTTGATAAACTTTTTCGCTTTTTCTTTCAACAGTATAAGGAGATCTAATTTTATTCTCTTCTTTTTTATTTTTAGCTTCGCTTTTTATATCATCAAGTGATAATTTGGAAGTGTAGTCAAATAAATACTCATTAAAATCATCAACAATTTCCTCTTTATCAAGACCTAAATATTTAGCATAATCGCGAATAAAATACTTTAAATTAAAAACATCTTGAAAAGACTCAACATTGCCATTTTCAATATCGATTATCTGACTAGGAGAAATTTTTAAATCCTCACTAGCTTCTTCAATCGACACTCCGATACTTTCACGAGCATTTTTTAACTTCTCACCTATTTCTTTCATTTATTCACCTCAAAAACTAAAAAAAATAATACTTATAAGCCATGTTCTGTCCTTTATCGCTAAAGGGGCAAACATCTATCTACCAATACTGGTTCTAAAGCAAGTTACTTTTTCCTTACTTTAAACTCCCCTACCATAATTTGGGTTTCTTGCTTGTGGGGTTTACCGCGTT
>CAMLYN010000065.1 GCA_946491675.1 uncultured Mycoplasmatota bacterium
CAATAAGCATTTTATCATTTTTAACTTTGGTCATTTACTCACCTATTTCTAACAACAGTGTAACACATTTAAAATGATATTGCAATTATTCTTCGTTAAATTGATGAACTTTACCTTTAGGAAAAACTATTGAAACAGTAGTGTATTCTTTTTCTTTGGAAGTAATTTCAATTTTTAAATTCATCCTATCGCACAGTTTCTTACACAAATATAAACCAATTCCCGTGGCATATTCTTTATTACGATTACTACCAGTAAAACATTTATTAAAAACACGTGATAAATCGTTAGAAGAAATTCCCATTCCATTATCTTTAATATAAAGAATAACATTATTTTCTTTATTCTCACTATATATTTCAATTTGCTTTTCTTCTTTATCAAAATATTTAAGCGAATTTTGAATTATTTGCGAAATAATAAAGTTTAACCATTTTTCATCAGTATAAACAATATTTTTAACATCGTGAATATTTAAACTAACTTTATTTTTTAAAAAATAATAACGATAATCTAAAATGACTGGATGAATTAAATCTTCAATTTTAATTTTTTTAATAAAGTAATCTTTTTCAGTATTCTCACTTCGTGCATAATATAAAACTTGTTCAACTGCTATCTCAATTTTTTTTAATTGTTCCTTAATCTCATAATTATTAGTATTATCACAATATAAAGATATTGCCGCAATTGGTGTTTTAATTTCATGAGTAAAGCTTTCAATATATTCTTGATAATCTTGTCTTTCTTTTAAAACATCATTAATTTTATCATTCATGGCTTTACTACTTTTTTGTAAAGCATAATAAAAACCTTGATTTCCTAATTCTTTAGGTTTCTTTAAAACATTTAAAACTAAATATTTTTCATCTAATTCATCAACTAAAGAAATAATCTTTAATTGTTTTTTCTTAAGTCTATAATAATCGATTAATAAATAAACAATAAAAATAATTACTAAAATAACTTCTAATAAGATTACAATGTTTAATGAAATATTTAAAAGAAACAATAAAATAAATAATATAAATAAAAATAATAAATAAAAAATAATACTTCCAATCTTTTCTTCGAGAAATTTAGAAAATGTCATATGCGATACCCTACTTTCCTAACTGTTTCGATAAATTCGTCAGCCCCTATTTCACTTACCTTTTTTCTTAAGCGATTAATATTAACTGTTAAAATATTTTCATCTAAATAGTATTTGTCATTCCATAAATATTCTAATAATTCTTCTTTAGTAATAATTTTATTAAGGTTTAAGAAAAAATAGTAGATTATTCTAAATTCATTTCTTGTCAGTTCTACTTCTTTTTCATTGTGACGTAAAATTGATAAGTGTAAATCCAAAGTAACATTTTTAATAGTTATTTCACGATAATTGATAGGATTCAAATTATTTAAACTTCTTTTTATCTTCTCTAATAAAACTAGTTTATTATAAGGTTTAGTAACATAATCATCGCCACCTGATAAAATACTTTTAAGTTCATCTTCATCACTATCACGACTAGTCACAAAAATAATTGGTATTTTATATTTTGCTTTAATTTTTTTACAAATATCAAATCCATTATTATTTGGTAAATTAATATCTAATAAAACTAGATCACATTCAACTAATAATTCTTCGATTTTTTTAAAATCAGTAAAATCTTTTAATACTTTAGTAAAATAGTTATTATTTTCTAACAATTTTTCTAATTCTTCGCTTATTTTTTGATCATCTTCGATAATTAAAATTATCATACTAAATCCTCCTTTTTTATTATACCAAAAGAACTAGTTAGAAACTAGTCCTCAAAAATATTCTTTTTAAAGCCAAAATAAGTAGCAATAAAATAAATCATATAAATTATAAAAAACACTAACAAACTTCCAAAGAAATAAGTTAAATAAACAGTATTGGTCGATAAAGCTATCTTAAAAATACGATTCATCGAAGTTATAGTACAAAAACTAACTATGATTGGAATGATTATTGGAAAAATAAAGAACCATAATAATTGTTTTCTAATCGTTTTTGTCAAACTTACCTCATCAACACCTAATTTATTTAAAACTTGATAACGATATTTATATTTAGTACTATCGCTTAATGACTGGATAGCTAAAATAGTTCCAACAATAGTTGTAAAAATAATCGCTACATAATAGAAAACAAAAGAACAAATCGTCATAAGACCATTATTATTAGCTTCTTCTTGACCTCTTACCGTGATATTTGATAAAGAATAACAAATCTGATAACCATAACCAGAATCTTCACATAAATCAGGTTCAGCAATACTAACTAGTTGACGAGCAAAATCTTCACTCGTTTTTTCTTTAGTATCGACAATTAAATTATTATCGGATATTTCTAAATCTTTAATCGCATGATCAGGAACAACTATAACATAACCTAAACCAATCGCCCACTTAGAAGTATAACCATCAAAAACAAAATCTTTTTGTTTTAAACTAATGCCATTAGAAAGAGTAATATTTTTTAATTGTTCATTATCTTTATATTTATAATATTCTTTTGCGGCATGTAATAGATATTCATCATCATTTAAAGTAATTTGTTTCATTCCTTTTAATTCTAATAATTTATTATAGTCACTTAATTTTAAAACTTGATCATAATCTCGCCAGCCCGTAGATAAAATATTTCTAACATTATTATTAGAATCAACATAAGAATTATAAGTAAATATTTCTTCAATCGTATAATTTTCTTCGATAACACTTAAATAATTTCCAAATCTTTCTTCATCATCATTAATTATAATATCGTAAGGAGCATAAGCTTCAATCTGATAATCAAACATTCCTTTAAACATCGAAGACATGTTAAGACAAATTAAAGTAAGTGTAATTAAAATAGTTAAAGTACCTAAAGTAAAACTCATCGTTTTAACTTTAGAAGAAAAAGTTCTAGCAACAAATAAATTATCTTTAGTATATTTTATTTTTTTATGTTTTAAAATAAAGTTTAATATAAAATCAGTAACCGTAAAAGTTATACCATAAATACTAATTATTAATAAAATTAAACAAATTAAAATAATACCAAATGATGGCTCAATTCCAACTCCTTTAAACTGCCGATCAAACATAATTAAAGCGATAATTAATAAAATTAAAGACATAATAAAACCAATATTCCGCTGACTTTTTTTAATTTCCCTTTTTTCATTTTGTTTGTCAAAATACAATAAATCGTAAACTTTCATTTTTTTAATTCTTCGTTTGGAGGAAAATAAAACAATTGAATAGATAATAACAAAATATAATATTGATAAAAGAATTGCTAAATAGTTAAATTCAATTGCAACTTTAAAAGGAGCTTTGAAAATATGCATGATGATTAAAGTCATAAAAATACTTAATATAAACCCTAAAATTAGCGAAAGAAGAAAAGAAATGAAACCTAAAACAATATTTTCCAAAATAAACATTTTACTAATATCTTTTTTTTCAATTCCTAAAATTAGATAAGTCCCAAATTCTTTACTCCGTTTTTGAAGCATGAACTTAAATGTATAATTAATTAAAAAACCAACAACAAAAACAATAATTATATTAACTACATACATGACATATTTAAAATTATCTAACATATTAGCTAAAGATGTAATTTCGCTAGAATTAGATATTAAATTAAAAGCAAAAATAAAAGAAAAAGCTAAAGTAACGGTTATTAAATAAATAACATAATCTTTGATACTGCGTTTAGCGTTTTTAAGAGCCAATCTATTTAACATCTAAAACATCGCCTCCTAAAAGCGTTAAAACATCTAAAATTTCATTGAAAAATTCTTTTCTCGTTTTATCACCTTTAGTTATTTCATTAAATATCTTCCCATCTTTTAAAAATAAGATTCGCTTGCAAAAACTAGCACTAAAAGCATCATGAGTTACCATTAATATAGTAGCATTTAAATTTTTATTCATATTAGTCATTGTCTCTAATAACATTCTAGCACTTTTAGAATCTAAAGCTCCAGTTGGTTCATCAGCTAAAATTAGTTTCGGTTCATTGATTAATGCTCTTGCACAAGCACATCTTTGCTTTTGACCACCCGATACTTCATAAGGAAATTTTTTTAAAATATTTTCAATATCTAATTTATCAGCTATATCATTAACTCTTTTTTCGATTTTGAGATAATCTTCATTATCGATTACCAAAGATAAAGCAATATTTTCTTCAATCGTTAAAGTATCTAAAAGATTAAAATCTTGAAAAATAAAACCGAGATTTTCTTTGCGGAATTTAGCTAATCCTTTTTCTTTTAAATCTGTTATATCGACATTATTAACCATTATTTTACCACTAGTTACGTTATCAATTGTCGAAATACAATTTAATAAAGTCGTCTTACCACTACCACTAGCCCCCATTATTGCAACAAATTCCTGTTCTTTTACTTCAAAAGAAATGCCATTAACCGCTTTAGTAATATTTTTATTTGTTCCATAATATTTTTTAACATTATCAAGTTTTAATATTTCACACATATAATATCTTTCCCTTTCTTGAATTTGGATGTTAATTTAAATAATCCAATTATTAATAAAACAGGTATAACTATCAAAAATAATAATAAATTTAAAGATATACCTAAAGTAATAAACAATATATTTTTCACTTTTCATCACCAATAACATTATAACAAAAGAAAACTGTAAAAATTATTACAGTTTTGTTATATTTTAACCGTTATATCTAACAAAGTAGCTAAAGATATGGCTTGATCTTGATTAACAGTTATTTTTTTTATACTTTTTAAATCAGTTGTTATATTATCAATATTGGAATCACTAAAATCAACATTAAAAAAATCATTGTTATAAAACTGACATTTAGTAAAATTACAATTTTGAAGTTTTAATTTAGAAGACACTATATCAAAAAATCTAGAATCCATAAAATCACATCTAACAAATTCTATATCTTTAAATTTATTATTAGCAAAATTACTATATGATAAAATGCAATTTTCAAAATAAATGTCATTTAAAGATGTATTTATAAAACTTATACCTACCATTTTACAATTAATAAATTGACATCTTTTAAAAGTTAATTCTTCAAACTCAAGATTAGAAAAACCACAATTTTTAATAATACAATCGATAAACTCTAATTTTTTTATTTTATATTTTGTAAAATCTATTTTAGTTAATTCACAACTATCAAATAAAACTTCATTTTTATAATTAACTATTCCATCTTTATCTATTATTTTTAAATTACTAAATAACTCTTCATTTAAAGACTTAATAATATCTATTTCTTCATATATTTTAATAATCGGCTTTTTCATAACTATCTAATACTTGAAATCATATCGTTATATTCATTAGATAAAGAAGTATCATCAAAAACTATCATATCATCAGTAATTTCCCACTCATTTTTATGTTCAGATAAAAAATTTAAAACTTTTTCCATTCCTTCAATTTGACTAACAAACGAATCAACAGCATTTTCTATATTCTCTTTGTTCTTTTTTATATTTTTTTCTTTAGCAAATTCTAAGCTACCATACAAATCAAAATATGATTCTTCTAAATCCTCATTAATAATATAAGACATAATTGTGTTAACTTCTAAATCATCTAACATAGTCGCCTCTAAATTTAAAATATTTTGTCTAGTTTCATTTAAATATTTTTTGGTTTCTGTAAAATCAGGTCCATCTTCCTTATAATTATTAACAGTTAATACATTATTCATCTTCTCATCATTAATAGTTTCATCTAACTTTAACAATTTATCAAACACGTCAGATAAATAATCTTTAGCAACTATTTCCACAATCGCATAGCCATCATTACTTACAATATCATCAAATTTACCATATATTGCCTCTAAATCATATTCATCAGAATTATAAATTAAGTCATAAAGTTGTTTTATTTCTCTTTGAACCTTACCATCTGTCATAAAATTTCGAATAACCAAGAATGCAATTATTCCAACCAATGCAATGACAACAATATTTAAAAATATTTTAATACTTTTATTCATCTTCTCACCTACTAAATATATTCTACCATAAATAAAGAAAAAATACAGTATTTTTTAACACTTCTCTTTATATAACCTTAGTCACATAAATCTCAGTTTAAAAGGAATCTGCGCGAACGCCGTTACTGTTCGACGGACTATTGTTGTTGAGGTTATCAGACCTGTCTAATAATTCAAGTTGCCATTGTTGTTGACATTACGCACGTTAGACGATTGCTATAGTTCTACACCC
>CAMLYN010000066.1 GCA_946491675.1 uncultured Mycoplasmatota bacterium
TAACGAAGAACAATTAAAAAAAGCTTATCGTAAATTGATGAAGAAATATCATCCAGATTTATATGAAAATAAATCACAAGCCGAAAAATTAAAAGCCGAAGAATTAACTAAACAAATAAATGAAGCATATGATGTATTATTAAAATCATTAAACAGAACTAATAAATCTAGTGATTATACTTATGATCTTAATTTAGAAACTAAAAAGGCAGAATTTGTTAAATATTTTAAAGATATATTATTTAATGTTAATCAAGAAGTAGATTTTAAATTTCGTAAGAAAGAAAAAGATATTATTATTTTAGCTTTATATAATATTAATAAAGCTACGAATATGCAAGAGTTACAAAATATTGTTAGTGAAGCAAAAGTTGATATAAGTGTAAATAATAAAGCTTTATTTGAATTTTATATTTCTACTTATGTACAATGCTTTGAATCTTTTTTTACACAAGTAAATTTAATAGCAAATTATTACATAAAAACATTGATTAATAAAAAAAGTGTTTCTGAAGTTTATGAATATTTTATAACAATGAAAGAAGAAATAGCAAAAACAGTTGAGCATTATCGAAAAATTTACAGAGAACAAATTGAAAAACGTGTATCTTCTATAATGAAAATGGTCATAAATTCAAATGTTAGTTTTTTAGATAAATTATCACAAAAAGATAAATCTTTATTACAAAAAGCGTTAAATAGTGAAAGAGAAGATATAATCGCTTATTTATTGAATATTGCTGAACGTAGTCGTACTAATGATATTGTTTCAGCATTAGAAGTTGAATACAGTGGTGTTTATGTAAAATTAGAGGATATTATTAAAAATTTTAAATCGATTTTTAAAATTAATCTAAATAAAGTTTTAAGTTTACTTATTTCATATGAAAATGCTAATGAAGAAGTTCGAGAAATAGTATCAGAACAAACTAAAATATTGTCTGAGAATTTATTAGATGATAATTTTG
Organism: uncultured Mycoplasmatota bacterium; assembly: GCA_946491675.1. The sequence continues at coordinate 969 of CAMLYN010000066.1, forward strand.
ATTTGAAGTATGAAGAAACAATAAAAAAAATTCAATTAAAAAGTCAGTATCAAGTAAATCTATCTAAAATAAAAGAAGATATAACCAATAAGTTTTTAAAAACTATTGCCACTAGAACTACTAATAATGAATACTATATTTCTTTATTGACCGCAGAATTTGTTGAAATAAGTCAAAAATTATCACAACCAGATCATATTAATTTTGAGTATATTGATGAACTTAAGAATATTTCATTTGTTGACTTGAAAACTGATACTGAAATTATCAAAAAAGTTTTTGTTGAAGATATTGATTTTAACGAAGATAAAATCTTTATAGATAATGATGGTAATTTTGTAAAAGCACATTTAGAAGAAAATAATGTTTATGTTTATCCATTATCATCTAATCCATCAGTTATATTAACTTACAAAGAATTTGAACGTCAATATACTTCCTTATCTTCATTTTTAAAAAATGGTGTATTTATTGGTAAATCAATTAATAATGAAACAGCTGTTCTTTATGCCAATAAGGGTTTAAGTATTTGTTATAATTTATTTCCAAGATTATTTTTTACTAAAAAAACTACAAATATATTCAGTACAACATTTAGTGAACCTACTTATAATTATAGGGTATTTGCAGATAGAAATTTGATGACTTTAACACTTGAAGATTATTTTGGAATTGGTAAAAAAATCGATAAAATACTTTTGGATAATATTAAGGAAAATATATGCTCTGATAAGATTAAAATAATTAATAAGAATATTTATGAAATTAAAAAAAATAAAAAAGGTATTTAAAATGATATTATTAACATAACCTAAAAAAATTGCTAGTTTGTAAGTAGTTTTTAATTAGAGGATTGTAATCTGTAATTTACAGGCAATCCTTTTAATTTTACTTTAATTTTATCATAATAAATATATCAAAACTATGTTTATCTACTAATTAAACTAAATATTGAATGTTATGCTTAGTAATTTCATGTTGAAAATATAGTGTATTTAAAATTTCTCCATTTTTTTATTATATATTTTTAGTTTATCTTTATAGCCTAATTTTGCTATATAAAAATTTGTTTCTATTTTATCAAAGGAACGCAGTTCATAATAAAAATACTATTTTTATTATATCAATTTAGTTTATAATATGGTATAATTTTATAGTAGAAGGTGATAAAATGACTAAGAAAAAAGTAAGAAAAGAAGTAAAGAAAGATAATAATGCAAGAATTGAAATATATGGTATCTTACTTATATTAGTCGCAATTATTGGTTGTTGTCGTTTTGGATTGTTAGCCAATATAATCGATGGCTTTGCGGGATTCTTAGTAGGTGTTCTATGGGCCGTTTTGTTAGTAATAGTTGGTGTAATCGGTGGTTATATGATTGTAAAAAGACAAAAACCAGATTTGTTAACTACTAAATTAATTGGATTATATATAATTATTTTAGGTGTTTTATGTTTTTTTCATTTAGGATATATTAAAAATTTAACTACTGATGGAATTAATATTGAATACGGTGTAATAATTGAGGAAACATTCAATAATTTGAACAATTTTATTGATGGCGCTACTGATATTCAAGGTGGGGGAATGATTGGAGCATTATTAAGTGTTTCTTTAGTAAAATTAGTATCATTACAAGGTGCTAGTGTTGTTAGTATTGTTTTAATTATTTGTGGTTTTATTATGTTTAGTGGTATTACAATTTATGATATTATTAAATCATTAAAAGAAGGCGTTAAAAAAACAGTACAAGGAACAGTTAATTTAACTCATAAAGTTAAAGATAAAGAACATATCAAACAAGTAGAAGATGAATATGAAAAAGACGATAAAATTGTTATTTCAAGTATGGATGAATTAGTAACTAATGATGATAAAAAGGAAGTTAAAGATGATATTGAAACAATTGAGTTAGATGAAATAAAAGAAACTAATGTTAATTATAAATTTCCTCCAATTACTTTATTAAATAAACCTGTTAAAAATAATAATAAAGATAATCAAGAAGCAATTAAAGACACGGTTAATATTTTACAAGAAGTATTTCATGATTTTGGGGTTGAAGCTAAAGTTGTGGCTATTAATATCGGTCCTGCAGTAACACAATATGAACTAGAGATAAAAGCGGGCACTAAATTAAGTAGGATAGTTAGTTTAGATAAGGAATTAGCTTTATCATTGGCTGCTAAAAGTGTTCATATTCAAGCACCAATTCCTGGTAAGAAAACAGTTGGTGTAGAAATACCTAATAAATCTATTACTATGGTAAGTGTAAGAGAAATATTAGAAGCAATTCCTAAAGGCATGGAAGATTCTAAATTATTAGTAACTTTAGGAAAAGATATTATGGGGAAACCAATTTTTTGTGAAATAAACAAAACGCCTCATTTACTAGTAGCTGGATCTACCGGTTCTGGTAAATCGGTTTGTATTAATAGTATGTTGATATCAATATTAATGCGAACTAAACCGGAAGAAGTTCAGTTAGTATTAGTCGATCCTAAAAAAGTTGAATTATCGATGTATAATGGAGTACCTCATTTAAAAACACCTGTTGTAACCGATCCTAAAAAAGCTAATATTGTTTTAAAGAAAATTGTTGTTGAAATGGAACATCGTTATGATTTATTTGAACAAAGTGGAACTAAAAATATTGCTGGTTATAATGCATATATTGATAAGAAAAATAAGACTAAAGATGAATTTGGTCAAATAAAAAAACTACCTTATATTGTTGTTATAATTGATGAGTTGGCAGATCTTATGTTAGTAGCTGCTAAAGAAGTTGAAGAATCAATTATGCGTATTACCCAAATGGCTAGAGCTGCTGGAATTCATTTAATTGTTGCTACCCAAAGACCTTCAACTGATGTCATTACTGGTGTTGTTAAAGCTAATATACCATCACGTATTTCTTTTGCTGTATCTTCAAGTATCGATTCAAGAACTATTTTAGATATGACTGGTGCAGAAAAACTATTGGGAAAAGGTGATATGTTATTTTTACCACAAGGTGAAAATACGCCGATAAGAGTTCAAGGAACATTTGTATCAGATGAAGAAATTAAAGCCGTTGTTGACTATACAATTTCTCAACAAAAAGCACGTTATGATGAAAGTTTAACTATTGAAGCTGAAGATTTAAAAGGGTCAACTACAATGACTGAAAAAGATGCTACTGAAGAACCATTATATAATGAAATAGTTGAATTTGTTATTACTCAAGGTAAAGCTAGTGCATCATTACTTCAAAGAAGATTTAGATTAGGATATAATCGAGCTGCAAGAGCAATTGATCTATTAGAGGAAAGAGGGATAATAGGACCATCTAATGGTTCAAAACCTCGTGAAGTATTAGTTAAATTAGAAAACAAAGATGAATAAAACTTCTCAAATTTTGAGAAGTTTTTATATAATATGTAAATTTAATTTTGGAAAAATTTTAATCGATGGTATTGACATAAATAGTTTAAGTGATTATTATTTATTTGATAGATAATTTGTGAATTGTTAAACCGAAAGCTTCTGAACAAAAAATTATTGATATTTGCGAAAAAAGTAAAAATACATGATTTTATAGAAACATTGCCTAATAAATAATACATTATTATTGGTGAAAATGTTCAAAAACAACGATTAACTATTGCTAGAACATTATTATTAAATACAAAAATAATTTTATTTAATGAAGTTTTATTTGTTAATAATGGAGTAGTGAAAAAATGTTGAATTGAATGGACATTATAAAAGTAGACAAGTGTAAAAAACACTAGTCTACTTTTATTTGGTTATTTCAAATAATTTTTTTATGGTATAATTGTATAAAGGAATAGTGATATTATGAAAATAGATTTTGAAAAAATAGAAGAAATATATGGAAGTTCAGTGCTAGATGAAATTAAAAATAATTTAAGCGATGTATTAGGGAATGTTAAATATTTGGCATATTTAAAAATAAATGATATAGAAAACATATTCGAACGCTATCCATTAATTTTTATATGTGATCAAAAAGAATTTAAAAATAAGATAGATAAATTAATATCAAAAATAGGGATCAATTATATTGATATGTTAGACAATGATATGGAGTTGTGGGAGGAATTAATGTGATTGGACAATATTTGTTAACCGATTTATTAGCAAAGTATAAAATAGATGCAAATAAAGTTATTAAAAAAAATAGTAATATATTAGAATATGGTGAATATGTAGAGATTGATAAAACTTTAAATTATTTGATAAATGAATTAGAAGTAGGAACTTATAATATAGAAAAATGTCCAAGTATAATGTATTTAAATGTAGAAGCTATAAAAGAAAATGTAATATTTTTACAAACTAAAGGAATTAAGTTTTATAATGTAGAAACATGTTTACATGTTTTAAGTACAAATCCATACGATTTAAAAGAAACATATAAATATGTACTAGAAAATTATGGTATTGATTCATTAAATAAAATAACATCGATATTAAGAGTATCAAAATCAAGGATAAAAGAAATAGAAACATTAAATATAGATGAAACAAATAAAATGATAAATTTATCTGCGGCAATTAGTAGACGAACTATAGAAGAAATAAAGAAAATAATCGAAGTATGTCAAGCAAATAACATCGAAATAACCGGCAGTGTATTTAGGTATAAAGCCGAAGAAATAAAAAATATAATTGAAGTATGTCGAGCAAATAACATTGAACCAAGCGGAACCGTATTTAATAAAACAGCCGAAGAAATAGAAAAGATAATCGAAGTATGTCGAACAAATAATATCGAACCAAGCGGAAATGTATTTCTGAAAACAGACGAAGAAATAGAAAAGATAATCGAGGTATGTCGAGCAAATAACATCGAAATAACCGGCAGTGTATTTATGAAAACAGCTGAAGAAATAGAAAAGATAATCGAGGTATGTCGAGCAAATAACATCGAACTAAGTGGTAATGTATTTAAGAGAACATCCGAAGAAATAGAAAAAACAATTGAAGTATGTCGAGCAAATAACATCGAAATAACCGGCAGTGTATTTAATAAAACAGCCGAAGAAATAGAAAAGATAATCGAAGTATGTAAAGCAAATAACATCGAAATAACCGGCAGTGTATTTCTGAAAACAGTCGAAGAAATAGAAAAGATAATCGAAGTATGTCAAGCGAATAACATCGAAATAACCGGCAGTGTATTTAGGTATACAGCCGAAGAAATAGAAAAGATAATCGAGGTATGTCGAGCAAATAACATCGAAA
>CAMLYN010000067.1 GCA_946491675.1 uncultured Mycoplasmatota bacterium
AGTAAATAATTACTCGCTATAGATTATAACAAACTATATTAAATTTGTAAATAGGTTATATTTAATTTTATTTAATGTATTTAGTATATATTATCATTTTTAACTCAAAATATAATTGGTGATTAATATGTATTATTTAAATTATTTTTTTATTTTTTCAATTATTGGCCATATAATAGAAAGTATAATCTACTATAATGGTGATAGTGGGATTTTATTAGGATGGTGGACACCCGTTTATGGGATTGGTGTTGTAATAATATTGTTGATTAATAAATTAGTTAACAAAATTAAAACTAATAAAATTATAAAAGCTTTTCTTTTATTTACTATATCGGCTATTTCATTATCTATTATTGAAACAATTGGTGGTTACTTGATCGAATGGATATTTGACTATAGTTTTTGGGATTACAGTGAATATAAATTAAATATTGGTAAATATGCAGCAATAGAAATGGCTATTGTTTGGGGATTATGTAGTATTATTGTTATCTACTTTATTAAACCACTTTTAGACAAAATAATAAGTAAAATACCGAAATATTTTACTTATATTCTAATTATTTTATTCATTTTAGATTTATTTTTTACAGTTATTGTTAAACATTAAATCTAAAGTAACAAATATCGCCATCTTGCATTAAATAATCTTTACCTTCTAATCTTACTTTACCAGCTTCTTTTACCGCTTTTTCACTACTATACTTTTCTAAAGCATAATAACTGAAAACTTCAGCTCTAATAAAGCCTTTTTCAAAATCGGTATGAATAATTCCTGCACATTCAGGAGCTTTCATGCCTTTTTTAAATGTCCAAGCTCTAACTTCATCAGTACCAGCTGTAAAAAATGTCTCTAATCCTAATAGGGAATATGTAGCTTTAATTAATTTATCTAGACCACTTTCTTCAATACCCAAATCATTTAAAAATAATATCTTTTCTTCTTCATCTAAATCGCTTAATTCAGCTTCAATTTTCGCACATACTTTAATTACTTTAGCGTTTTCTCCTTCGGCATATCCTTCAACTTTGATAACATGCGGATTATTCTTATTAAGTAGGTCTTCTTCACTAACATTGGCCATATAGATAATTGGTTTAGCTGTCAAAAAATTAAATGGTTTAATTATTTTTAATTCTTCTTCTTCTAATTCCATTCTTCTAATCGGAAAGTTTTTAAGTAAACTTTCTTTTATTTTATTTAATAATTCAACTTCTTTTAAACTTTCTTTATCTTTAGACATAACAGCCTTTTTACCAATTCGATTTAATCTATTTTCCACCACTTCTAAATCAGCTAAAATTAATTCAACATTTATTATTTCAATATCTCTAATTGGATCAACACTTTCTTCAACATGAATAATATTTTTATCCTCAAAACATCTAACTACTTCAACGATTGCATCAACTTCGCGAATATGTGATAAAAATTTATTACCTAATCCCTCACCATGGGCAGCTCCACTAACAAGACCGGCTATATCCGTAAATTCAAAAGTAGTTGGAACTAAACTTTTTGGTTGATATAATGTATTTAAGAAATCCAATCTTTTATCTGGAACAACAACTACGCCAACATTTGGTTCGATTGTTGCGAAAGGATAATTAGCTGCTAAAATATTTTTTTTAGTTATTGCATTAAATAATGTACTTTTACCAACATTAGGAAGTCCTACAATACCAGCACGTAATGCCATAAAATCACCTCAAATACTAATATAGTATATCATTTTATTAACTTTTAAACAATAGAAAATCAATTATTAATAAATTCAAATTTTCAATAATTTGATTTTTTAAAAGCTCTACAATTGTAGAGCTTACATCGTAGCTAAAGTATTAATTCCTAAAGGAAGACCAGCTACATACCAAATAATTAAAATTAATAACCAGAAAATTATCATTGTTAAAATGATTGGCCAAATTAATTTCATCGTATTAAATAAAGTAACTTTATTTTCATTAGTATTATATTTTTGAATGAAACCAACCATAACAATAAAATAAATAAATAATGGTGTTATGATTTTACCAACACTATCAGCAGCTTTAAAAACAAATTGAGCGAAGTCAGGAGTTAAGTTTCCTCTCATAAATAACGGTACTAAAACTGGGGAAATTAAGACCCATTTTTCAATACTACCTGGTATTAAAATACTCATTAAAATAATAAATACAAAAGTAATAATAATTAATAAAATTCCAGTAAAATCAAATAAACTTATTAAATATATCAACTGATTAGCAATAACTACTCCTAAATTAGTCCAGTCAATAATACCAATTAAAATTGAAGCTAAAAACAGTAGAACAAACAAATAACCAATATTATTGAATTCTTTAGTAAATCCCCAACTAAAATCGTGATTATTTTTAAAGTTTTTACTTAATATTCCATAAACTAAACTTGTTAAAGATATAATAAATAAAAATATAAACATAAAAGCTAAATTAAAAGGTGAACTAGGGCTAAACAATTTAGCCACATAATGAGTTTGTGTTTCATCTAATAAAATTCCACCTGGTCTAATAAAAAAGAAACATCCAACAAAACAAAGAACTAAAATAATTAATCCACCGATTAAAGCTTTTTTAGATATAACTATTTCATCATTATATTTTTCAACACTAGTAATTTTTTTACTTAAGTATTTTTCAACTAAGGCAGTTAAAATAAAACTTATAGCAATTGTACTAGCAATCATTATATAAAGATTTGAATAAAGATTAAATCTATATGATGAATCAACATCAACTACTGCAGCTGCTTCTGTTAATAATCCTAAAGCATAATCATTATAGTTGTAGAAAATACCTGTTCCATATCCTAAAGTAATGCCTATAAAAACAGTAATTATTCCTAAAACAGGACTTTTATTAACATATTGATATAAAACAGCCACTAACGGTAATAAAATTATATAACTATAATCACCAATAATAGTTGATATAACACTTATAAAAATAACAATAAAAGTTAAAATTTGGGGTTTTAATTTTTTTAAAGGAGAAAATAAATGCTTTAATAGACCACTATTCTTAGCAATACTAACTGCCATAACTGATAAAATCAACAAAATAAATGGTTGTAATAAGTTGAAATTAGTAATTATATTACTAAAAAAATAAGTTAATCCCTCTTTAGAAAAGATATTTTGAACAACAACAATCGATGTTTCTAATATTCCATTTTCAATTGTTGTTTGTGTACTATCAATATTTAAAATTGCTAACCAACTACTACCAATCAAAACAATAAATATAAGTAATAGCATTGTGGTAATTGGCGATAACAACTTTTTCTTTTTTTCTTTTTTCTTTTTAGCCATAATTCCTCCTATAATTTAATTATTTTTTTTAGTTTTTTATTAAATTCAATGCGAGGTAACATAATTGTCCTATTACACTTACAACATTTTATTTTAATATCAGCACCAACTCTTGTAATTTCAAACTCATTAGTACCGCAAGGATGATCTTTTTTCATCATAACGATACTACCCAATTTATACTCTTTCATTATGAATCACCAATTGATTATAAGGTATTTTTATTTTGTTTTTTTCTAATTCTAATTTAACTTGTTTTCTTATTTCTCTTTGAATACCAAACTGTTCACCAGCTTCTACTTCAGCGGTTATCCTAAAAACTAAAGCACTTTCATCTAGTTCTTCTATTCCTAGTAATTGAACATCTCCTTTTAAATTTTTAAGTTCTGTTTTTAGTCTAGTACATAAATCAGTTAATACTTGTTCTACCTTTTCAGTATTAGATTCGTAAGAGATGCGCACATCAACAATAGCTAAAGAGTTAGCTGCATTATGGTTAATAACTTCAGTAATTGAGCCATTATTAATAATTAATATTTGCCCTTCATAAGCTTTAACCCGTGTAGTTTTCATTCCTAAGCTTACAACTTCGCCTTTAAAACCATTAATTGTTACCCAATCACCAACATTGTAACTATTTTCAAAAATAAAAGAAATTCCAGCAATAAAATCCTTCAACATATCTTGGAAAGCAAGTCCTAAAACAACAGTAACAGCACCTAATGATGTAATGATAGCACTTGTCTCAACACCATAAATACCTAATATTATAACCGCAGCAATAATTAAACAAATTACTCTTGCTACATTAATAAAAAAATTCATTAAAGTTACTTGTTTATTATGTTTTATCTTTTTTGTTTTAAAATTAAATATTCTTTTAATAATTCTTTTTAAAATCTTATAAAAAATAAACATAACAATTATTGTTATAATTGGACCAATAACTTTAGGAGATAAAAACACTTCTAAAAATTTTTCCATAATATCACTCTCTTACATTTAATATTTCTAAAATACGATTTAAATCAGCTACATTAGTAAAATTAATTTCTATTTTTTTATCTTTTACTTTTACTTTAGTATCTAGTTTTTCTCTTAATAAATCCTCGACATATTTATAATCTTTGTTAATTTCTTTAGTTGGTTTTTTTATTTTATTTTTTCTTTCTTCTTCAACTGTAACTTCTTCAATTTCTCTAACAGGAAGTTTGTTTTCGATAATCATTTTCGCATATTCTAACATTTTTTCTTCATTTTCTAATTTGCTTAATACTCTAGCATGCCCCATTGTTAATTCATTATTAATCAACATCTTTTGAATTTCACTAGGTAATCTTAATAATCCTAAAATATTAGTAATATGACTTCTACTTTTACTTACTTTTTTACTTAACTCTTCTTGAGTTAAATTTAGTTTTTCAATCATTGATTTATAAGCTAACGCTTCTTCAATAACATTTAAGTTTTCTCTTTGTAAGTTTTCAAGTAAAGCTATTTCAATCATTTGATTTTCTGAAAAATCTCTAATGATTGCGGGAATAGTTGTTTTTCCAGCTAATTTTGATGCTCTAAATCTTCTTTCTCCAGCAACTAAATCATAACCTTTAATACTTTTTTTAACAATAATTGGTTGAAATACACCATTTACTTTAATTGATTCAGCTAGTTCTTTTAAAGATTCTTCTTTAAATATTTTTCTTGGTTGATAAGGGTTAGGTCTAATTTCATCTAAATTTAATTCGATTATTTCATCATGATTTACAGTTTCATATATTTGCTTTTCAAAACTGTTATAGTCTAAATTCTCACTATTGAATAATTGTTCTAATCCTCTACCTAAAGCTCTTTTTTTAGTTTCCATTGTGATCAATCACCTCTTTAGCTAAATTAAGATATGCTACAGTTCCTCGATTTTTAGGGTCATAAGCTAAAATTGGTTTGCCATGACTTGGTGCTTCTGATATTTTAATTAATCTAGGTATAATTGTATCATATACTTTTTCTTTAAAATAAGCTTTAATTTCTTCAACTACTTCTAGTCCTAATATAGTCCTACTATCTAACATTGTTAATAATACTCCCTCAATATCCAAAGTAGGATTTAAATCTTTTTGAATAAGAAGAATTGAATGTAATAATTGTGTAATACCTTCTAGGGCAAAAAATTCACATTGAACAGGAATAATAACTGAATTAGCAGCAGCTAAAGCATTTGTCGTTAAAATTCCTAAAGAAGGTGGACAATCAATTATAATATAATCAAATTTTTCTTTAGCAACATCTAAATATTTTTTTAATTGACCTGATTTATTAAAACTATGATCAACGCGACTTCTTTCCATTAATTCAATATCTGCTCCAGCCAAATTAATTGAGGCTGGCATAATATATAAATTTTTAAATTTTGTTTTAATAATTACTTCATCTAAAGTTGCACGATCAGTAATTAAATCATAAATTGTTTTTTCATGGGAACTTTTACTAATCCCAACTCCAGTTGTACTGTTTCCTTGGCTATCTAAGTCAACTAATAACACTTTTTTCCCTAAAACACCTAACGATGCAGCTAAATTTATACTAGTGGTAGTCTTACCAACTCCACCTTTTTGATTAACTAAAGCTATAACACGACCCATAACATCACCATTTTTCTACAAATACTATTTTATCACATTTTAATCTAATTAGATAGTGGTAAATAATAAAAAGTTAAATCTTATTGGTTATCCTATATTATTTTGTTGTATAAATATTAATATTTACAACAAAAAACGATTTTTCGATTTTACTCTACTAAATCGTTTTTATTTTTGTTGAAAAATATTAATATTTTAAGATGTTATATTTCATTATAACTACTTATATTCTT
>CAMLYN010000068.1 GCA_946491675.1 uncultured Mycoplasmatota bacterium
AAGTTAATTATTTAAAAGAAGGATTAAATGTTGATTTAAGTTTTTATCAAGGTGAGTTGTTAGGCGTAATGTTACCTGATAAAGTTGAATTAAAAGTTACACATACAGAACCAGCTGTAAAGGGAAATACAACTAACAATGCAACTAAAGATGCTACTTTAGAAACTGGTTTAGTGGTAAGAGTACCTTTATTTGTTGATACTGATGATGTTGTTATTATTTCAACAAGTACTGGTAAATACGATTCTAGAGCTTAAGATATAGAAATATATCTTTTTTTCTTGATTAAAAAAGTGGATAATGATAAAATTTAAATAGTTGAGGATTTAGAAAGGTCTTATTATGAAGATAGAAAAAATAAAAAAAATAGGTAAAAAATACAAAATATTATTAAGCGATGGTAGTGAAATTAAAACATATGATGATATCATTATAAAATATGGCTTGCTTTATCATAAAACAATTGATAATGAAATATTAAATAAAATTAGTAACGATAATGACTACTATGAAATATACTATAAAGCAGTTAATTATATAACTAAAAGATTAAGAAGTGAAAAAGAAATAAATGAATATATTGATAAAAATAAAGTAACTGATAAAGATAAACAAAAACTAATAAAAAAATTAAAAGAAAATAATTTGATTAACGATTTAAATTTTACTAGAGCATATATTGCTGATAAAATAAATTTATCTAATGATGGATTAGATAAAATAAAAAATAATTTATTAATGCATAATATATCAAGTGATATTATCGATTCTGAACTATCTAAAATCGATAAAAATTTAATAAAAAATAAGTTAGAAAAATTAATTAATAAAAAAATTAAAACTTCTAAATATACAGGATATAAATTAAGATTTAAGATAGTAAATGAATTAATAAATCTAGGATATAACCAAAGTGATATTTTGGATATCTATGATAATATTAGTGTTGATAATACCGAAAGTATAAAAAAAGAATATGATAAAATATATAAAAAATTAAGTAGTAAATATCAAGGAAAAGAGTTAGAAACAAGAATAAAAGCTAAATTATATAATCGAGGCTTTAGTATTGATGAAATAAGTAAAGTTGCTGAATTTTAAGAAAAAAATTGCCACTATTAATCATTTTATGTTATAATATTAACCTATTGGGTGGTGATAAATATGCAAAGTGCTCAAGAAAAATTAAAAAGAGCTTTAGAAAATACTGATTTAAGTAGTGTAGAATCATTTAATGTCGATAATACGCAAAAATTGTTAAAAATATGTTTTAAAAACGAACATAATAAGTTTTCAATAATTTATTATGATAATAAATTAGAGTTACTAAAAGACTTACAACAATTACAAGCTAGTTTAGAACAAAAATTAGAAATAGATAATAGTCAATTAGATAATAGTATAAAAAAAGCTCATCAAGCTCAAGAAAAAAATATGGACAATTATATTAAACGCAATATAATAATTGGTATTCTAACGGTTTTAGGTAATTTAGCTATTATTCCTTTAATCACTAATTTATATTTTTTTAGTTTTATGTCTTTTATCTTTGCTGTTGATACAGTTGGATTTATCTCACATTTAATCAATAAAAGTGTTAAAAAGAAAAATGATATTGAATTATTAACAGAAATTAACGATTTAGAAATTACTAAAAAAAATAATGTTATTAATTTTAAACGATTAGCTAAGTCGTTAAGACATGTAGTATTAAAAGTAAGAAATAATGTGAAAGAAGAAACAAATGATGATTTTGAATTTAACTTATCACTTACCGATTGCTTTAAAGAAGAAAAAGATAAAATCTTACGCTTTACAATATAACTATCAAATAAGATAGTTTTTTCTTTAAAAAATAAATGATTATGCCATAAATTTTATTAGATTATGGTATAATTAAATAGTGATGTTTTATGAAGAAAATATTATTTATATTATTACTTCTTTTAGTTGGCTGTGAAAATAAGGAGGATACTATCAAAATTAGTTATGATAATTCCTATTATCAAGTTGCAACTCCTTATAAAGAAAGTATTGGTAGTTATAGTATTAGAGATTATGATAAAGAAGAAGTTGAGTCAATGCTCTCTAAATTGTCGACGGAATATTTTAAGACTAATAATTCTTTATATCAAGAAGGCCAATTTCTAACAAGTGAAGAAATTAAGAATTTAGTGACAGAATATAATCAAACTGATAAAATAAAAATTGATAATATAGAATTTACACCTTCTTATATCACAACTATTTATGAACAAAATTATTTGGCTACTAATAATACGTTAAAAGGAATATCTTTAGCAATTGTAGTTGATAATAAACAATATTATGAAGATAATCAATATAAAGTAGTTAGTGAAAAAACAGTTTTAGATTATGCTTTATCAAAAGCCAATAATTTGGTTAGTTATATGCGAAGTAAAGAGGAATTAAAAAATGTTAGTATTGTTTTAGGAATTTACTTAGAAGATGATTTAAAAGGAAGTTTTAAATACTTAGGAAGTACTGACAGTGACACAATAAGATTAGAACATGTAAATTATAATTATCAGTTATTAGAAAGTAATTATGTTATGAACAATGATAACGAAACTTATAATAATTTTATCGCTATTAAAAATAGTTTAAATGATTATAAAGCTTACATAAATGCTTATGGATTATATCAAAATAAAACATTAAATGAAATAAAAATAACGGTTAATAAAAGTTATTTTAAAAGATCAGAAATATTAAATATGACGAATATTATTACCAATAATTTGAATAATTTTAATAATAATGTAAATATAAAAGTTTATTTTAAAAGTAATAATAACATTAAAGCTTTTTTAAATAAAAATAGTGGTGAAACTAAAATTAATACATATATATTGGAGGAATGAAAATGATTAAAGAAGAAAAAGTAAAACATATTGCTAATCTAGCTAAATTGAATATTAAAGATGAAGAAATGGCAAAATATCAAATTCAATTGACGGATATCTTGAGTGAGATTGATAAGATATTAAAAGTTGATATCAAAGAAGAAGAAATAATGATTAGTCCAAGTACTAATCAAAATGTTTTTGATGAAGATGTACCAGAACAACACTTACCTAAAGAAGATATGTTTAAAAATGCTAAAAGAGTTAAAGGTGATTACATTATAGTTCCGAAGGTGATAGAATGAGATATTTAGATTTAGATATAAAAACAATTAATGAAAAATTAAAAAATAAAGAAATAAAACCAATTGATTTAGTTAATGAAGCGTTCGAAAGAATTGAAAAGACTGATTTAAATTGCTTTATAACATTAAATAAAGAAGAAGCTATTAAAGAAGCTTTAGAACTTGAAAACAAGGACGTTGATAATATTTTATTTGGATTACCGATTGCAATAAAAGACAATATTGTCACTAAAAATTTAAGAACAACTGCAGCAAGTCATATTTTAGATGATTTTATTCCTGTTTATGATGCAACAGTTGTTAGTAGGATTAAAGAAAAAAATATGATTATTATCGGTAAAACTAACATGGATGAATTTGCCATGGGATCAACTGGTGAAACAAGTTATTTTGGTAATACTTTAAATCCTTGGGATAAATCCTTAGTTCCTGGTGGTTCTTCTTCGGGATCTGCTGCTTGTGTAGCTGCAAGAATTACTCCTTTTTCTTTAGGAACTGATACTGGTGGTTCGATTAGACAACCTTCTAGTTTTTGTGGATTAGTGGGTCTTAAACCAACTTATGGTAGAGTATCTCGTTATGGAGTTATTGCTTTTGCTTCTAGCTTAGATCAGGTTGGACCAATAACTCGTAATGTTTATGAAAATGCTTTGTTATTAAATGTTATTAGTGGTTATGATGAAAAGGATTTAACTTCTTCTAAAGAAAGTGTCAAAGATTATACTTCTTTAATTGGACAAGATATCTCTCATTTAAAAATAGCGGTTCCTAATTATTATATGAGTGATACAATTGATGCTAGTGTTAGAGAATCAGTTTTAAGTGTTATTGATTTATTAAAGGAAAAAGGTTGTCAGGTTGATTATATTGATATTGAATATTTAGAATATGCTATTCCTTTATATCAAGTAATTGCGTTAGGTGAAGCTAGTAGTAATTTAGCTCGTTATGATGGCGTTAGATTCGGTTTAAAAGTTGATGATTTTAAAAATGTTGAAGAATTATATAAAAATACTAGAACTTTAGGTTTTGGTAATGAAGTAAAAAGAAGAATTATGATAGGCTCTTATATTTTAAGTGGGGAAAATGCTAATATTTACTATTACAAAGCTTTGAAATTAAGAAAAGCGATGACAGATAGTTTTAAAAAATGTTTAGCTAAATATGATTTGATTATTGGACCAACTAATACTGATGTTGCTTATAAACTAGGGACAAAACAAGATGATGCTTTAAAAAGCTTCTATGATGATTTATTAACAATTCCTGTTAATATGGCTGGTCTTCCAGCTCTAAGTTTACCAATCGGTTTTAAAAACAATTTACCAATTGGTATGCATATTATCGGTAACTACTTTGAAGAAGATAAAATTTATCAATTAGCTAGTTTTATTGAAAAAGAACTTAACTTAGATTTAACTATAAGGGAGGTAAAATAATGAAACCAACAGTCGGTATTGAAGTTCATGTCGAACTAAAAAGCATGGCTAAAGTATTTTCTTTAAGTAAAAATAATTTTAACGATGAAGCAAATACAAATATTAATGTTATCGATTTAGGTTATCCTGGCGTTTTACCAAGGTTAAATAAAGTAGTTATTGACGATGCCTTAAAAGCTTGTTTAGCTTTAAATTTCAATATTAACCGTCTAATGCATTTTGACCGTAAAAACTATTTTTACCCTGATTTACCAAAAGGATATCAAATTACGCAACAAGATACACCAATCGGATATGATGGCTATGTTGAAATAAGTAACAAAAAAATATATTTAGAAAGAATGCATATTGAAGAGGATACTTGTAAGAGTTTACACACTACTGAAACTTTACTTAATTTCAATCGAGCAGGTGTTCCTCTACTTGAAATTGTTACTAAACCTTGTATCAATAGTGGTAAAGAAGCTGTTGAATATTTAGAAAAACTAAGAGAAACTTTATTATATTTGGGGATAAGTGATGTTAAAATTGAAGAAGGTAGCATGCGTTGTGATGTTAATGTATCAGTTAGCGATAATGATAAATTAGGAACTAAGGTAGAAGTAAAAAATATCGGTTCAATTTCTAATGTAGGAGTAGCTATTGACTATGAAATTCAAAGACAAGAAGAGTTAATTAAAAATGGTGAAGTAATCGTTGAACAAACAAGAAGATTTGATGATAAAACTAAAACGACGATATTAATGCGTTATAAAGAAACAGGTAATGATTATCGTTATTTTCCAGAACCGGATATTCCTTATGTTTATATTGATGATGAATGGCTAGAAAGAATCAAAAAAGAAATGCCAGTTTTAACTGATGAACTAAAAGATAAATACAATAAATTAGGAATAAATAACAATAATATTAAAACAATTATTGCTAATAAAGATATTTGTAATTTCTTTGAAAGTGTAGTTGACAATGTTAATCCTAATATAGCAGCTAATTTATTAACTGGAGATATTTTATCTTATTTAAATAAAAATTTTATAAAATTAGAAGAAAGTAATTTAACTAAAGATAATTTTATTAAATTAGTTGAATTATTAGATAAAAAAACAATATCTAGTAAACAAGGAAAAGAAGTTATTAATATTTTATTAGACACAGGAAAAGATGTTTTAGAAATAGTTAAAGAAAATAAAATGGAACAGATTAGTGATAATAATTTAGTCTTAGAAATAGTTTCTAAAGTTATTAATAATAATCCTGATTCTGTTAAAGATTTTAAAGAAGGAAAAGATCGATCTATTAAATATTTAATGGGACAAATTATGAAAGAAAGTAAAGGACAGATTAATCCGGGATTAGCTAATCAATTTTTAATCGAAGAGCTAAAAAAATTATAATATAAATTAAAAAAATCAAAAAAATAAAACTTTTTTGATTTTTTTTATCGAAAAAAAAGGAAATGACTAACTTTTCACCAATATAACTAGTAGAGGATAAAAAAAGAAAGACTCTTATAATAAAAACTAGGT
>CAMLYN010000069.1 GCA_946491675.1 uncultured Mycoplasmatota bacterium
TTGAATAATAATATCAAAAGAATTGAAGAAATAATTAATTTTTGTTTGGAGGTAAAATAATGTACGTATATGGTAAAAATGTCGCCAAAGATTTAAATAGTAAAATTGAAAAGGCTTATGTAGTTAATAATTTTAAGGACAAAGAATTATTAAAAAAAATCAAAGCACCAATTATTTATGTTGATAAAAAAAGATTAGATAGTATGGTTGATGGCGTTCACCAAGGAATTGTATTAAAAATTGCTGATTATGAATATAAAGATATAAGTGATATAAATAGTGATATTGTAGTTATTCTAGATCATTTAGAAGATCCTCATAATTTAGGTGCAATTATTAGAACTTGTGAAGCTGCTGGTATTAATGATATTATTTTGCCAAAAGACCGTAGTGTTCAAGTTAACAGCACAGTTATGAAAACTAGTGCTGGATGTTTAGACAAAGTTAACCTATATCAAGTGACTAATTTAGTACAAACAATTAACTATCTAAAAAAACAAGGATTTTGGATAATTGGAACTGACATGATAGGAACTGACTATAAAACAATTGATTATCGAGGCAAAATAGCTATTATAATTGGCAATGAAGGAAATGGAATGAGTCGCTTAGTTAAAGAGGCTTGTGATTTTATTGCTAGTATTCCAATGTATGGAACGGTTAATAGTTTAAATGCTTCAGTAGCTGCAGCAATTATTCTTTTTGAAGCAAGGAGGTAATATGAATTATAAGAATTTTAATGATTATGAATTATTAGAATATATCTATAGTTGTAATGAAGATGCTAATGAAATACTTCTTTATAAATATCGTCCATTAATTGTAAGCGTTGCTAAAAAAATGCTTAAATATTGTAATGGTGGTGTTGATTTAAATGACTTGATTCAAGAAGGTATGTTAGGGTTAAATGATGCTATCAACAGTTTTAGAGATGATAAAGAAACCAATTTTGGAACGTATGCTAGATTATGCATTGAAAGAAGAATTTACACTCTTGCTAAAAGTACAAGAACGTATAAAAATAAAATTTTAAATGAATCAATTTCGATTGAAGATGATGATGATTTTACAATTGATCGTTTCTTAATAGATAATTCAAACAATCCAGATGCAATGATTTCGGATAATGATTATCAAATTGATGTTATTAGAAAACTTGAGAGTCAACTTACCGATTTTGAAAAACAAGTGTTAGAACTTAAAAAAAATGATTTTAAATATAAAGAAATAGCTGATATTTTAGATAAAGAACCCAAAGCTATTGACAATGCTCTACAAAGAATAAAAATAAAACTAAAAAACATTATGCGTGAATCATAATGTTTTATTTAACATAAATATTAATTCCATATTTACTATTAGATATATCAAAAAATATGTAATTTTCTGGTGGATTATAGGTTAAATAACCAAAGATAATATAAGTTATAATAATTCCAACAATACCAATAATATTTTGATACTTTATTTCTTTAAAACTCAAGATATAATAACTTAATATTTGCTCAAAAATAATAATAAAAAATAACAAACCAATACTTATTATCATATTTTCTCCAAAATTATTGTAAATTGGGATAAAAATTAGTAAATATAAAATAATGCCGATAATGGGAATTATAAATAATTGTAAAAGAAAATTATTAAAAGAAATTTTATTTTTCTTTAACAATAAATAATCAAAGATACCATAAAAAACATAAGAAGTAAAAATTAATTTCATGTGTTCCCAAATACTTTCATTAACTGGAGCAAAGATACTAAAGAAAGAATTTGGTAAAAAATCGTATATAAAATGTATGGGAAAACATAATAAAAATATCAAAAATAATCCAAGTAGTTTTATCGCTTTTAAACTCATAAAATCACACCTTTATTAAATAATATGTGAAAAATTAAAAAAAATATGCGATAAAAAAAGGATTTTGCCAACTTTTGTCGTATATTAATAAATAGAGGGAAAAGTATGAAAACATTAACAACTGAACAAATTAATGAAATAAGATCTAGTGTTGATATTGTCGATATTGTTTCAAAATATATTCCACTTACTAAAAAAGGAAAGAATTATTTTGGTGTTTGTCCATTTCACGAAGATAGTGATCCATCTTTAAGTGTTTCACCAGATAAACAAATTTTTTCCTGTTTTTCGTGTCATACAGCTGGTAATGTTTTTACTTTTATTAAAGAATATGAGCATATTTCATTTATTGAAGCGGTAAAAATGGTTGCTGATATAGCTGGTATTAATATTGATATTGATACTTCAAGTAAGAAAACGATTAAAAATAATGATATATATAAAATATATGAAATTGGTCAGAAATTTTATTTAAACAATATTAATACGCAATTTGGCAAACTAGCTAAAGAGTATTTATATAAAAGGGGTATTAATGATGAATTAATTAAAGAATTTGAAATTGGACTAGCTATTAAAGATAGTAGAGCTTTATCTAATTTATTAACGAAGAAAGATTTTAAAGACAAAGACTTAGTAGATAGTGGACTAGTTGTTAAAGATGAACGAGGATTTCATGATTTCTTTTATGATAGAATAATGTTTCCTCTTCATGATATCAATAATAAAGTAATTGGATATAGTGGCAGGACTTATTATAACAGCGATGCACCTAAATATATTAATAGTAAGGAACATGTTTTATTTAAAAAAGGAGAATTTATTTATAACTATGCTAAAGCAAAAAATGAATGTCGAAGTAAAAATACTGTTATTATTATGGAAGGCTTCATGGATGTTATTAGAGCTTATAGTGTAGGTGTAACTAATGTCGTAGCCACTTTAGGGACAGCTTTTACCAAAGAACATGCTAATATCATTAGAAGATTAGCTAATAATGTTATTATTTGCTTTGACGGTGATAAAGCTGGTGCTAAAGCCACAATGGCATGTAGTGATATTTTACTGAATTTTAAAATAATTCCTAAAATTGTTCGTCTAGAAGACGATTTAGATCCTGATGAATATGTTTTAAAGTATGGCAAGGATAAATTTTTAGATAAAATAAATAATCCAATTAGTGTTATGGATTTTAAATTAAATTATTTAAAAAATAATAAAAATATGACCCAAACGGTCGATAAAGCGAAATATGCTAGTGAAGTTATTGAACAATTAAATAAAATTGACGATGATATTTTAAGAGAGGTAACTTTAAAAAAACTTGCTAAAGAGACTGATTTGGACATTGAGTTTTTAAAAGATAAGTTAGAAAAAAAAGAAGTAAAAGAAGTTATAAAACCGATAAAAATAGTTAAAACTAATAAATATAAAATGGCTGAGTTGGGATTACTTTATTATATGTTAAGAAGTGGTGAAGTAATAAAGATGTTTGATAATAGGACAGTTTATTTTCCGACAAAGGAATATCGCTTATTAGCTCATGAAATAAGTTATTTCTATAAAAATAATGGTTATATTAATGAGGCAGATTTTTTATCGGATTTAGACGAAACAATGATAAAAGTTGTTGGTGAAGTTGAACAGTTAGATTTAAAAGAGGAATATACAACAAATTTAATTATTGATTATATAGATGCAATCGAAGAAAAAAATATCGATGATGAGATTAATCGTTTATCAAAATTAATGGTTGAGGAAACGGATGAAATAAAAAAAATCGCATTAGCGCAAAAAATAATTGATTTAAAGGTTAGGGGAGAGAGAAATGTTGGATGAAATTAAAACTTTTGAAGAAAGAAAGAATGAATTAGTAAAATTAGGGAAAAAACAAGGATATGTCACTTATGATGATTTAGCTGCTGCTTTGAAAGGCTTAGAATTAGATTCAGATTCTTTGGATGATTTATATAATACTTTTAGTGAAAATAATATTCCAGTTGTATCAGAAGAAGAGACAGATAGTGGAAATGATAAAATTTTATTAGATGATAACACTTTAACTAAAGATTTAAATATTAATGATCCTGTTAGAATGTATTTGAAAGAAATAGGTCAAATTAAATTACTTACTACTGAGGAAGAATTAGAATTAGCTGATCGTATTTTGGAAGGTGATGAAGAGGCCAAAACAATTTTAGCCGAAGCTAATTTACGTTTGGTTGTTAGTATTGCTAAAAGATATGTCGGAAGAGGAATGCTATTTTTAGACCTTATTCAAGAAGGTAACATAGGTCTTATGAAAGCAGTTGAAAAATTTGATGTAACAAAAGGATATAAATTTTCAACTTATGCAACTTGGTGGATTAGACAAGCTATAACAAGAGCAATTGCCGATCAAGCAAGAACAATTCGTGTTCCTGTTCATATGGTTGAAACAATAAATAAATTAGCTAGAATTCAAAGACAATTAACACTAGAATTGAATCGTGAACCTACCGAGGAAGAATTAGCTAAAAAAATGAATACTTCTGTTGATAAAATAAGGGAAATTTATAAAATAAGTCAAGAACCAGTTAGTTTAGAAACACCAATTGGTGAAGAAGATGATTCTCATTTAGGTGATTTTATTAAAGATGAACACAATATGAGTCCAGAAGAATATGCTACTAATGAAATGTTAAAAGATGAAATTAGTGATATTTTATTAACTTTAACAGAAAGAGAAGAGAAAGTTATTAGATTAAGATTTGGACTTGAGGATGGTAAAGCTCGTACTTTAGAAGAAGTTGGTCAAATTTTTGGAGTAACTCGTGAGAGAATTAGACAAATTGAGGCTAAAGCTTTAAGAAAATTAAGACATCCATCTAGGTCTAGAAAACTAAGAGATTATTTAGATAATTAAAATATTAGCATTTGTTGTTAATATTTTTAATTTGACAAAATTATTTTTTTAATGTAAAATGGGTGTACTGTAAACACAAAGGGAGATAAATTATGAGTAGTTTGAAAGAAGATTGTAATCTGATGGTGGAAACATTAATTGGTATTTTCACTGTTGACAAAGGGAAAATTAAGATTTTAATGATGCGTAAAAAAACAGATCCATACAAAGGCTATTGGATTTTACCTGGAGAAATGCTAAAAGTTAAAGAAACATTAGAAGACAATATTACGGATGTTGTTTGTGATAAATTAGGATTACCAACAATGTATATCGAACAATGTTATACTTTTAGTAATTTGAATCGTCATTTAGAAGATCGAGTATTAGCCACTACTTTTATTGGCTTAATTGATAATATTACTTTAGTTTTAAAAAAGCAAGAACGTGATAATATCGAATTAGAATGGTTTGATATTAATTCAATTCCTAAAACTGGTTATGATCATGATAAAATAATTAATAAATTAATTGAATATTTCAAAAAAAGAATTATAAATAGCAATATTTTAAAAATATTGTTTCCAAGTGATTTTACGTTACCAGAATTACAAAAAGTATATGAACAAATTTTGAACATTTCTATCGATAGAAGAAATTTCCGTAAGAAATTAATTAATTTAGGTTATGTTGTTGATACTGGCGATGTTAATGAAGGATATATGGGAAGACCTGCTAAATTATATCGCTTTAATGATGAATTAGAAGAAAGGAACTTGTTTTAATGAATCGTTTTAAATTAAACAATCGTGGTTGGGGATTACAAGTTATGTTAGCAAGT
Source organism: uncultured Mycoplasmatota bacterium (assembly GCA_946491675.1). The sequence goes on from CAMLYN010000069.1 coordinate 5,587, forward strand.
ATTTTGGTTTTAATGCTTGGACTTGTAATTGTTGCTGTTTTAATTCAACAAAATTTTGGTGATATATTAGGTCCAATTGATGACAATGAGCCGGGAAGTGGTATTAGTCGTCCTAATGAAGATGATGATAAAAATGAACCAGACAAACCAAATTATAAAACATATTCTGAATTAGAAGATATTGTTTTAGAAGCTACTAAAAAGTATCAAAAAGAGTATTATTCTGATATATTAGATGGTGAAAAAGTAAGTGTTACTATTAAACAGTTGATTAACGAAAAATTGATTGATGAAATTAATGACATTAAAGATGGTTCAGCTTGTACAGGTTATGGATTGTTTACTTTGAAGGATGGCAAAATAACTTATAATGCATATTTAAATTGTAGCAATTATCAAACAATTGGCTATAATGAGATATATGATATCAATTAATAGCATTTAAAAGTATAAAAAACACTTGACAAACATATAATAAACATGGTAATATTATACTGCATTTAATTTGGATTT
>CAMLYN010000070.1 GCA_946491675.1 uncultured Mycoplasmatota bacterium
ACCAGAATTAGATAAAGATTTCTTCTTGGATTTAGGAATGGAAGGAATTGAAACAAAAGAAGCTTTAGAAAAACAATTAGAAGAAAATATTAAGGTTAGAAAAGAAGCAGAAGCTGATAATAAATATATTGATGATTTATTAATAGCAGCAGCTAAAAATACCAAAATAGATATTCCTGAGGCTATGATTGAAGAGGAAATTGATCGCATTTTAAAACAATATGAGGAAAATCTAAAAATGCAAGGAATTACCTTAGAAATGTTCTATCAATTTACTAATAGTGATGAACAAGCACTAAGAGATCAAATGAAAGAAGAAGCAAAAAATCGTGTTACATATCGTTTAATGTTAGAAGAAATTGCTAAAGAAGAAAAAATTGAAGTAACAGATGATGAAGCAGAAACTGAAGCTGCTAACTTAGCTACTAAATATCAAATGGATAAAGATGAATTCTTAAAATTGTTTGGCGGCTTAGATATGGTTAAATATGATTTAAAAATGCGTCAAGCTTTAGAAGTTCTAAAAAAATAGAACTTTTTTATTGAAAAAATGGATAATATGCAAAAAAATTGCATATTATCAGTAAAAATATGATACAATAATTATAGGAAGGAGTGAATTTAATGTTAATTAATTATATGGTTTCTGGCTACAAAGTGTTTAACAGTAAAGCTCAATTTACGATGTTAGGTGATAAAAAATTTAAAAATAAGAATTGTGTTTTTAATTATGATGATAAAGAAATCTTAAAATCAGCTATTATTTATGGCCCTAATAATACCGGTAAAAGTACGTTTATAAGATCCATTCTCTTATTAAAAGAAATTATTGATAAAGAAATAATTGATAAAAGCATATTAGAAGATGAATCTCTTTATAATTTTTCTTTGCAAAAAAAAATAATTGATTATAATATTGAATTTATGTATGATAATTTAATATTTAATTATTCCCTAAGCTTTAAATATAAATTTGGAATAGTTGAAGAAAAACTATTAGTTGATAATGAAATTATTTTTAATAGAAATGGTGATAGTAAATTTTCTATAGAAACATTTAAAGCATATAAAGATAAATTAATAGTTTGTTTTATGCCTAGCCAATATAAAAAATATACAGATATTTTTAAAAATTTTTTTGATAGTTTATTAATTGTAACAAATGATAATACAGATTTCTTTATTAATGAAGTATATGATTATTTAAAAAATTGCAGTGACAAAGAAAAAATAAAATTTAATAAAATTATTAAATTGGCTGATATTAGTTTAGATAAGATTGAGGTTCATGATTTTGAAAAAAATTCTAAAAGTCTAAATTTAATATCTCATTATATAATTAATAATAAAAAATATTTTTATTTTACTTTTTTTAGTGATTCCGATGGTACTAAAAAATTCATGAAGTATCTAGTTAGAATATTGACTGCTTTAAAAAATGGTGGTATTGTTATAATTGATGAAATTGACAGTAGTTTACATACATTACTTACTAAAAGTATTATAAATATATTTAATAAAGTTAATAATAAAAGAACCCAATTAATTACAACATCTCATGATTTACTTCTTTTAGATTCTAAATATTTATTCCGCAAAGATCAAATATGGTTTACTTATAAAGATAATCAAGATGTATATTTTTATTGTTTAAATGATTTTAAAAGCAATTGTGATGAAGGTATTAGAAATAATTTATTAAAATCTTATTTAAAGGGTATGTTCGGTGCCTTACCACATCCAGATATTGAAAGTGAGTTTTATGAGGAAAATTCCGAATCTTAAACCCAATTTATATATAGTTGTTGAAGGATATGCGGATAAGAATACATTATCTAAAATTATTAAAGAATTTGATTTGAAATATAATGTTAAAATAATTGATGCTTTAGGTTCAGGAAATATTGTTAATCGTTATTTAGACTACATTTCTAAATATCCTTATAGTAAAATTTTAGTATTTTATGATTTAGACGGAAATAAAACACTAAAAGATATAAAAAAAATATTTGAAGATAAAGATATTGATATCGATAGTAATTTTATTTATTTTGTAAATCCTTTAATTGAATTTTTATGGTTTATATCTAAAAAAAAACAAGCTATTAAGTGGACGCAAAAAAAAGATTTTGTTAAGTTTATCGAACGAGAATTTAATGTTTTAGAATATAAAGGAACTAAACGACAAATAGATAAAATAATTAATCAGTTAAATTCTAATGATATAAATAATATGTTTAATAATATAAAGAAAATCATTGGTGATAAAGACTGTTTTATACCATCTACTAATATTTTAAAATTAAAAGAATTATTGGAAAAAGAGGAAAAATAAAATGCGCGTAATAAGTGGTAAATATAAAGGTAGAATATTAGAGGGGTTTGATATCAAAGGAACAAGACCAACTATGGATCGAGTAAAAGAATCAATGTTTGCTAGTATTCAAATTTATTTAAAGGATTCTATTTGTTTAGATTTATTTGCTGGTAGTGGAAGTTTAGGCATTGAAGCTTTAAGTAATGGTGCCAAAAAGTGTTATTTTGTTGATAATAACAAAATTGCTATCGAAAAAATAAAAAAAAATACTTTGGGAATAGACAATAAAGAAATAATTCAAAAAGATTGTTTTAAAGCTTTATTAGAATTTAAAAATAAAGTTAAATTTGATCTAATCTTATTAGATCCACCGTATCATGATAATTTATTGAATCAAATTTTAGAAAAAATAGTCGAATATAATTTGTTAAATGAAAATGGTATAATTGTTTGTGAGTTAGAAAATGAAACTTTAAATACTAATTTGACTTTAATTAAAGAAAAAAAATATGGTAGTAAACAAGTAAAAATATTTACTAAAAATTAACGTAAATAAATTGTAAAAATTCAAAAAGCTGTTACTAATAAGTTAAAAAATCAAAGAAATTAAAACTTTTTTGATTTTTTTTGTCAAAAAAAAAGGAAAACGTCTATTTTCTCCCAATATAACTAGTAGGGAGGTAAAAAATGTTTAAGAGAAATTTAATTAAACAAGATGGTTTTAAAGATTGTGGTCCAACATGCTTATCGATGATAATAAAACATTATAAAGGTTATATTGACATCAATGAATTAAAAGAAATGTGCAAGACTGATAAAAGTGGAACAACTGCTTATCATTTAATTGAGGCGGCTAAAAAATGTGGTTTTGAAAGTTATGGATTTAAATGTCAGTTAGAAGACTTAAATGAAAATAATATTATCTTGCCTTGTATTGCTCATGTAATTTTAGATAACTCCTACAAACATTATATTGTAATTAAAAAAATTGATTTTAAAAAGAAAAAAATAATAGTTTATGACCCGATTGGACATATTAAAATATATACATATGAAGATTTTAGAAAAATTTTTACTAATATAATTATCCTTTTATACCCTATTAAAGTTATTAAAAATATTCCCAATAATTCAACAAAAAAATTTATTTTAGAAATAACAAAATCCTCAACAAATCAATTAATTCAAATTATAATTATTTCAATTTTTATTACAATATTTTCTATTATATCGTCGTTTTATATGCAATATATGGTTGATAACATAAATAACCAAGGAAAAATTTATTTTATATTTGTATTATTTTTAATAATTTATATGATGAAGATTATATCAGACTTTTTAAGAAATAAAATAATTGTTTTAGTTAATCAAAAAATCGATCTTAATCTTACCTATAATACTTTTAAACAAATAATAAATCTCCCTTATTGTTACTATAAAAATAATACGACAGGTGAAATTATATCAAAAATAAATGATTTAGATGTCGTAAGACAAGTTATCAGTAAAGTAGCTATAAGCATCTTTATTGATTTACCTTTAACTTTATTATCTTTAATTATTATATATATTTTAAATGAGAAACTTTTTATCATTAGTTTAATTATTATGCTTTTATATTGGTTGATTTTAATCTTATTTAGAAATTCATTAAATGAAAAAATAGAAGAGGCAACACTTTCTAAAGCTGATATAACTTCCTATATGGTCGAAAGAATTAACGGTTATGAAACTTTAAAAGGTTGCAATCAAGAAATAAAAGCAATAAAAAAATTTGAAGATAAATATGCAACTTACTCAAATAAAATATATAGTTTAGACAATTGCTATAATTATCAACTACTATTAAAAGAAATAATTAATGATATTGGATTTGTCATTATCATATTAGTAGGCATTATTTTAGTTAGAGATAATATTATAACAATTGGTCAATTACTATCTTTTAATGCTTTATTAGTTTATTTTCTAACTCCAATTCGTAATATTATTGATTTAGATGACAGTATCAAACAATCTAAAATAGCTATAAATAAAGTTCTTAATTTATTTTATAAAAAAAAGAATAATGGTATTTTAGATAAAGGAATGAAAGGAGAAATTATATTTAAAAATTTAAGTTATAGTTTTAATGATGAAAAAAATGTTTTAGAAAATATTAATTTAAAGATAGAAAAAAATAGTAAAGTTATGGTTATTGGTAGTAGTGGTAGTGGGAAAAGTACTTTATTTAAAATTTTAAAGAAGTATTATGATATTCCTCGTAATCAAGTTTATATTGATAATATTGATATAAATGATTATCAAAAAAGTAATATTGTTTATGTTTCCCAAAATGAAATTTTATTTTCTGATACAATTTATAATAACATTGATAGTAACAATATTATTAATATATCCAAAATATGTTTAGTTGATGAAATAATTAAAAATAATCAATTAGGCTATAATATGTTGATTGAAGAAAATGGTTTTAACTTATCTGGTGGTGAGAAGCAAAGAATTATTTTAGCGCGTGCTTTAGCTTGTGACTTTGATATTATTATCATTGATGAAGGACTAAGTCAAGTCGATAATAATATGGAGAGAATGATTATTAAAAATTTATTTAAAAATTATTCTAATAAAACTATTATATTTATTTCTCATCGTTTAGATAATATGGATTTATTTGATAAAGTAATAAAAATAGAGAAAGGAAAAATAGTTGATGATTTATTCAAAAATGTATAATAATTTTCCATATATTTTAAATAGTAGAACCTCCAAATCTATTATAGTTTGGATAATGACCTTAATTATTTCCTTTATTATATTTATTATTATCGCTTTTAATTATAAGTATTACACTTTTAAAACATATTTAGGATATATAAAAAATATCGATAATTCTTTTTATCTTTCGTTTTATGTTAAAGAAGACGAAGTAGGAGATTTATCAAATTACAAATTATTGATAGATAATGAAAAAGTTGATTTTAAAATATTATCTATTAGTAATCAATTTTATTTGATTGATAATTATCCATTTTATGAAGTTGTAATAGAAACTAAATTAAATGATAAGTATTTAATTGAAAATAATATTATAAATTTAGTTTTTGAAACTAGTCAAACAACATTATATCAAGAAATAAGAAAGGAATTTAAATTATGGAAAAATTAAATAAAAAAGAGTTAATGAATGTTCATGGTGGGGGAATAGGTTTAGGCACTGGTTTATTGATTGGTGCTGGTATAATTTTTATAATTGGTGTTATTGATGGATTTATAAGACCATTAAAATGTAATTAGGAGGTGAAAAAATGTTAGAAAAGAATGAATTATTACAAATAGTTGGTGGTATAAGTATAACTGGTAGTTTGATAAGTGCAATTCACCGTGGAATATCTGTTATTATGGATGTTGGAAGAAGTTTAGGAAGTGCAATTAGAAGAGCTATCGGAGGGACTATGTGTCCAATTTAATAAAGAAAAATTATAAATTAATTATAATATTATTAATTATAATATGCTTACTTCCTATTTTTCCTATTTGTGTTGAAATTATTTTTAAGTTAGGTACAATTGTAGGTAGTACTATTAGAACATTATCTACTTGTTCCATCTAAAGAATGACTTATTCAATGAATACAGTTCATTCTTTTTTTTGTTATTGTTGATTAAAATATTAAATAATTTATAATTTACTTTTAAAAACTATTGTAAAATAAAGAAAAAAGTGCTATAATGTCAAGTAGTTGTACGGAAGGAGGGATCATATGT
>CAMLYN010000071.1 GCA_946491675.1 uncultured Mycoplasmatota bacterium
CATTTTGATATATATCGTTAATAGTAATCACCTCATTTCTATATATAGAATATGTAAACATTTAATAAAATTGAATATTATAGTCTAAATATATTCAAAATAATTTATTTTTTCTTGACCAAATTAAAAATTCAATGTTAAAATGAATTTGGTGATATAAATGGTCGCAGAAGTTTTAGTAGAAATAGAAAAGATTGATAAAACTTTTACATATTTAATTCCTTCTAATTTGAATGTTCAAATAGGAATACGAGTATTAGTTCCATTTGGAAAACAAAAATTAGAAGGATTTGTTGTGGCTATTAAAAATGAGATACCAAGTGAGTATAAATTAAAAGAAATAATTAGTTTAGTAGATGAAAAACCAATTTTAAATGAAGAATTATTAGATTTGGGAAAATATCTTAGTAAAAAAACACTATGTACTTTAACTAGTGCATATCAAACTATGTTGCCAACAGCTTTAAAAGCTAAAATAAATACTAAAATAAATAAAAAAACAGTACTATATATAAGAAAAATAAAAAATTATATACCTAATACTGAAAAGGAAAAAATTATTTTAAATATATTAAATAATAAAAGTCTTTCTTTAAAAGAAGCAAATGAAATTTCAAAATATACAGTTGATAAATTAGTCAACAAAGGAATAATTGAAAAATATGAAAAGGAAGTATATCGTTTAGAAGAAAATGTAGAAAAATCAGCTGAAAAAAAGAATTTAACTGAAGAACAACAAAGTGTTATTTCTAAAATAAATTTAAAAACTTTTAAACCCTATTTATTACATGGCGTAACTGGTTCTGGAAAAACAGAAGTTTATATGCAAATGATAAAGAAAATAATAAATAATCAAAAACAAGCTTTGGTTTTAGTTCCAGAAATTAGTCTAACACCACAATTAGTTGAAACTTTTAAAAGAAGATTTGGGAATAATATTGCTATATTACACAGTCATTTAAATAATGGTGAAAAATATGATGAATGGCGAAAAATTGTAAGAAATGAAGTAAATATCGTAATTGGAGCAAGAAGCGCTGTATTTGCACCACTTACTAATTTAGGAATTATTATTATTGATGAAGAACACTCTAATACTTACAAACAAGAAAACAACCCTCGTTATAATGCAATCGATATTGGATTATATCGTGCTAAATATTATAACTGCCCAATTATTTTAGGTAGTGCGACACCATCAATTGAAAGTTATACTAGAGCTAAAACTAACATTTATGAATTATTAGAAATGAAAACAAGAGTAAATAACAATTTACCCAAAGTAACTTTAGTTGATATGAAAGAAGAAATAAAAAAGAAAAATACTATTTTTTCTGAACTTTTAAAAAATAAAATAAATGAAAAACTAAATAATAATGAACAAGTTATTATTTTGTTAAATCGAAGAGGATATACTACTATTACAACTTGTAATAATTGTGGATTTACTCATAAATGTCCAAATTGTGATATTCCTTTAACTTATCATTTAAAATCAAAAAAAATGATTTGTCACTATTGTAATTATGAAACTAATAAACTATATAAATGTCCAGATTGTGGTAGTGAAGATATTAAAGAAAGAGGCATGGGAACTGAAAAATTAGAGGAAGAAATTTTAAAAGAGTTTAGTAATGCCAAAGTAGTTAGAATGGATGTTGATACAACTAGAACTAAACAAGCTCATAAAAAAATAATAAACGATTTTGAAAATGAAAAATATAACATTTTAATTGGAACACAAATGATTGCTAAAGGTTTGGATTTTCCTAAAGTAACTTTAGTTGGAGTTATCAATGGTGATTCATCTTTAAATATTCCTGATTTTAGAAGTGCAGAGAGAACATTTCAATTATTAAATCAAGTAGCAGGAAGAGCAGGAAGAAGTGAACTGTTAGGAGAAGTAATTATTCAAGGATTCAATATTGATCATTATAGTTTAATTTGTGCAAAGAATCATGATTATTTAAGTTTTTATAATGAAGAAATGAAAATTAGAAAAATATTAAAATATCCTCCTTTTTATAATTTATGTTTAATTAAAATTCAAGGAATTAATGATATTAAATGTGAGGAAGAAAGTAATAGAATAGTAGCCTATTTAAAAGATAATTTAAAAGATGAAATTATTTTAGGACCAACTACATCAATGATTCCTAAAATAAATAATATCTATCATTATCAAATAATTATTAAATATAAAGATACTAGAAAAATTTATCAATATTTAAAATTTATTAATAATAAATATTCTAATAGCAAAATAAGCGTTGGAATAGATTTTAATCCTAATAAAATATAGTAAATTAAATGTGGGAATTAATGGTAATCAAAATAAAAATTATTAAAATGTGTTATAATAATATTGTGGTGATTTAAATGTGGATATTTATTGTAATTATAATTATTATAATAGCTTGTTATATTTATATAACATATAATAGCTTAAATTATTTGAGTAAAAAAACTGATAAAGAATTTTTAGAATTAGATGTATTTTTTAAAAGAAGGATAAGTTTATTACCTAATTTAATTAATATTTTTAGTCGTTATAATTTAGAAAAAGAAACATTAAATCGAATTTCATTTTTAATAAAAGATGATTATGAAAAGCAAACGATTAAAGATAAAATTGATATAAATATCGAATTAAATAATTTAATTGATAAATTATGGGAAGTTGTAGATGCTAACATTATTTTAAAACAAAATCCAGTTTTTTTAAATGCGATTAAGCAATTTAATTTAGCAGAAGAAGAAATCATGGCTAATAAAAAATATTATAACGAAATAATTAATAGATATAATAAAAAGGTTAATCGTTTTCCTAGTAGTATAATAGCTAAAATATTAAAATTAAACTCAAAATATCCTTATAATATTGATGAAACAACAAGAAAAATTATTAATATTAATTCTGATAATCGTGAAGCAATAAAATTTGAAGACAAGAAAAAGGAAGAAGATGATTTTTAAATAACAGCAATAATGTTTCTAATTTACATCTTTCTTTTTTCGTGATAAAATAAAGTAGGTGATAAAAGTGGATTATTCAAGTATTAAAATTGAAAAAAATTTAGAAATAGTTTTTATGGGAACACCAGAATTTGCAGTTCCAGTTTTACAAGGATTAATTGATAATTATAAAATAAGAGCGGTTGTTACTCAACCTGATCGTCCTGGTAATCATGGTCAAATTAATATTTCACCGATTAAAAGGTTGGCTTCAGAACATGCTATTTTAGTTTTGCAACCAGAAAAAATAAAAGAAGATTATCAAGAAATAATCAATTTAAAGCCGGACTTAATTGTCACTTGTGCTTATGGTCAAATAATTCCAAGACAATTATTAGAAGCACCTCGTTTAGGCTGTATTAATGTTCATGCTTCATTATTACCTAAGTTAAGAGGTGGAGCGCCAATCCATAAAGCGATTATTGAAGGACACTCTAAAACTGGAATAACCATTATGTATATGAATACTAAAATGGATGAAGGAGATATTATAACACAAAAAGAAATTCCTATTTTAGATAATGATACTGCTAGCAGTTTACATGACAAATTAAGTGTTTTAGGTAAAGAACTGTTATTAGAAACTTTACCTAGTATTATTAATGGCACTAATAATAGAATTGCTCAAGATCAATCTTTAGCTAGCTATGCATTTATTTTAAAAAAAGAAGATGAAAAATTAAATTTTGATAAAACAAAAAGACAATTATATAATCAAATTAGAGGATTAAATTCTTGGCCAGGAAGTTATTGTATTTTTGAGGGAAAGATTCTTAAAGTATGGGAAGCTTATATAACAGAAAATTATCCTATTGGTTTTAATGGTCAAATAACTGCTATTTATAATGATGGAATTGGCGTTAAAGTAAGTAATGGTGAGATTGTTTTAAAAGTTATACAACCAGAAGGAAAAAACAAAATGAATGCAGTTGATTTTTACAATGGTTTAAGGGATAAGAATATTATAGGAAAAGTATTACAATGAAAGAAACAATTGAATTTATTAAAAAACTTTGGTCAAATAAACGAACTAGAGCTTTAGCAATTTTAGTTATATATGTAGTCTTTTTTATATTTGTTTTTATGTTAATTAGTAGTGGAGAAACCGGTCCAAGGAAACCATTAGAAGAACCAGTTATAGAAGAGCCTACTTTTGATTTAGCTAGTGTCACTAATTATTTCCTTGAAATTATTGGTGATGAAACATTTACTTATGATTCAATTACTAATTTAATTAATTATAATGAGATGAATTATGAATTAGAAAATAGACCTGTTGAATTAGATGATTATGATTTAGATATTTTCAAACCGGTTAATATAGCTAAATTATTGGAAAAAAGTGTATTAGAATCAACTAATCATATTGAGAAAACAAATACCTATTTAGTTAAAATAAGTGATTTTGAACAAATAATTTATAATAATGAAATTTTAAATGAAGATAATATTAAAATAATTATTTATGAAGATAATTCTAAAGTGATTGTCGACTTATCTAATTATTATGGCTATTTAGTTAATATAGAATTGAGGGATTAGTAGTGGATATAGTAGTAGTAGTTTTAGTTGTTCTAGCAATTGTTGTAATGATATTTAAAAAATTTAGTAGTGTTATTTATTATATTGGAATTGTTGATATATTTTTAAGAATTTTAGATTTTATTGCTAATAATATTCCTGTTCCAATAGTAAGCAATTTTATTAATAGTTATTTTCCTAATAGTATATCTAATATTATAGAGATGTATTCATCAGGTATTTTTACAACAGTTTTACTATGGGCACTATGTATTGTTTATATTATCTTATTGTTCTATTTAATAAGAACGTTTTGGAAGAAAAAATAACGGTAATAGCCGTTTTTTCTATAAATTCTATTTTTAATAGACATTCAAAAATATGTTTGATATAATTAATATGGTGGTATTATGTATGGATATATTAAAGGAACAGTAAAAGAAATAGAAAGTAATTATATTATTTTAGATAACAATGGGATAGGATACTTAATTTATACACCTAATCCATATTCATTTAATTTAGATGAAGAATATACAGTTTATATTTATCAAAGTGTTAAAGAAGATGAATTAACTTTATATGGATTCAAACAAAAAGAAGAAAAAGATTTATTTTTAAAACTAATCGAAGTTAAAGGATTAGGATGTAAAATGGCTTTACCAATTATTGCGACAGGTTCAATTGGTGGAATAGTTGATGCAATCGAAAGAGAAAATATTTTATATTTAAAAAAATTCCCCAAAATCGGTGATAAAGTAGCACGTCAAATAATTTTGGATTTAAAAGGAAAATTAAATACTACTAATATTGTTAGTAACAATAATAATGATGAGTTAGTTGAAGTACTAAAAGGATTAGGTTATAAAACAAATGATATATTGAAAGTTATTAAACAAGTTAATAATTCTTTACCTTTAGAAGAACAAATCAAAGAAGCTTTAAAATTATTTTTAAAATGAGAATAGCTATTGATTTCGACGATACAATCGTCGATACAACTAAAAAGGTAAAAGAATATTTAAATAAATACAATATAAAAGAGTTTAATAATTTTGAAGATAAACGTCAATTTTATATCAAATATATTGATGACATTACTAAAAATTTAGAGTTAAAACCTAATGTAAAAGAAGTATTAGATAAATTAAGTAAAAATAATGAACTATATATCATAACAGCAAGAAGTAGTTATTATTCAAATAATGTTATACCATTAACTAAAGAATTTATTAAAAAAAATAATTTGCCAATAAAAGAAATTTATTTTGAGTGTTTTGAAGAAGGTAAAGCTATTATGTGCAGTAAATTAAATATTGATTTATTCATTGATGATTATGTTAATAATTGTTTAGAAGTAAAAAAAACAGGTATCAATGTAATATTATTTAATGATAAATATGATGAATTAAATAGTGTTGATAACTGGATTGATGTTTTAAAATATGTAAAGGAGTAGATTTTAATGGATGAAAGAGTAGTTACTA
>CAMLYN010000072.1 GCA_946491675.1 uncultured Mycoplasmatota bacterium
CAATGTTTATCAGGTATAACATATAATAACATAGGTGAAACTTATGATTATAAAATATAATTCTAAAGAAAGAGAATTATTAGCTAGAATTATGCGTGCTGAAGCTGTTGGTGAAGGAAATTTAGGTATGTTGATGGTTGGGAATGTTGTTGTTAATAGAGTTTTAGCTGACTGCTTAACTTTTAAAAACATTGATACTATTACAGATGCGTTATATCAAGCAAATCAATTTGCTGGTGTGGATAGTCCTCTATTTTTTGGAAATCCTACTACTTCAGAATTAAATCTAGCTGATCGAATTTTAAGAGGAGAATACTATTATCCTGCTACCAATGCTCTTTGGTTTTATGCACCAGCTGGTACTGATTCTTGTAAAATTACTTGGTATGATCAAGACTTAGCTGGACGATATAAAAGCCATTGTTTTTACGATCCTGATCCTGGTGTCTGTACGCAAATTCATTAGCAAAACCTAGCAATTGCTAGGTTTTATATTATTAAAATTTGACCAATACTTAACAAATTACTCGTTAGATTATTTTTCTTTTTTATTTCATCTACCGTTGTATTATATCTATTTGCTATACTATACAAATTATCGCCACTTTTAACAACATAAGTAATTTCATCCGAACTAGGAATTTTTAGTACTTGACCTACATTTAATAAGTTGCTTACTAAATTGTTTATTCTTTTTATTTCATCTACTGTTGTATTATATTTGTTAGCTATACTATACAAAGTATCACCTAATTTAACAATATATTCAAAATTCTCTGATGGTTTATTTGGTGATTTTGGCACTAATAATTTTTGGCCTATACTCAATAAACTAGTACTTAAATTATTAATATCCATTAAGTTATCCACAGTAGTATTATAATTAATTGCTATTCGGTAAAGCGAGTCCCCAGCTTTAACGATATAAGTGTCATATTGAGAACCATTTGTTATTTTATTGGGAATTAATAATTTTTGACCAATACTTAAATTAGTCGATGATAAATTATTATATTCTATTAAATCATTGACTGTTAAATTGTATTCATTAGCTATTTTATATAAAGTATCGCCTTTTTCTACTGTATAAACCGTATAATTTTCTGGTGTTTCTTGAACAGTTGGTATTTTTAATATTTGACCAACGCTTAATAAATTACTACTTAAATTATTTGCTGCTTTTAATTCTTCAACGGTTGTATTATACTTTTTAGCTATACTCCATAAACTATCACCTTTTTGAACTGTATATGTGTTTCCAGTTGTATCAATATAACCGATATATTGTAAAACCGCTCTAACTACAGCTTCAGCATAGTCTATATAATTGTTTTTTAATTTTTCAGCATCAGCTTCTGTATCTAAAAAACCATACTCAACAGTAATAGGTTCAGTTATACCAGTATTACGTTGCATGAAATAATAATCTTTGGAAGTATCACTTGGTAATCTTCTTTGATAAGCCTTTCTTATTATTTGACCTTCCTTTGAAAGTTCCTGTAAAACTAAATTTGATAATGTATCATTATTTCTTAAAGCATAGATTACTTCAGCACCTTCTCCACCTCGCGATGGTCAAAGTGTGGTTATTTTATTGGTGTTATATGTATCGCATATACCCCATTTGTTTTTATTGCTTCTTCATATCCATTTAAACTATTTATTGATTTTATACCTTCACTAAAATCATTAGTAGATGATAAAGTATATCTGGTACCTTCCATTATTAATAATTCCTCAATAGAATTATACCAATTAACATCTCCAATTATACACTTTAATGTTTCACCTTCAAATGATTTAAAATTAATAATATCATTTTCTTTTAATTTTGAATAATCAAAATGATTTTTTCCTACTTTTGTTGCTCTTATCTCTACTCTTTTTCTTCTTTCATTTATTGCTTTAAAAGCTCTATTATTTACATCAAAACAATACTCCATGTTATATTAACCTCTTAACTTTAGCCAATTTTATATCATTAGTTAATTCTACATATCTATCATCATAAGCATAACTTTGAGGTGGTGCAAATCCATAAACATCTTTAAGTTCTTTTAATCCTATTGGATTTTCTAACAAATCAACATGCTTTATCTCATAAGCATATTTTGATTGTTTTAATCCAGCATTAAAATCTGCATTACCATATCCTAATTCATTTATTTTATTAGGATACTCCACTATCTTTTCTACTTCTATTATATATTTTAATTGACAAGTTGGCACAGTCTCATATACAAACAAAGTATCTATTGCTTCTTTTGGAATGTATTTTCTAAATTCATGATCTTTTTCACCGGTTTCAATCTTTTTTGTAAACTTTGGTTTTATGCTGATGTATATTGCTTTTTTCATATTCTTCAAACTCCTTTTTAAAATAATATATTGAATAATTTCTAAATAATAAATATGGTTTTTCTATCCATTCGTCAGTTATATTGTGAATAACATCTAATGCTTCAATACCTTTGGAATTTTTTAAATATTCATAATTTATAAGATAAGCTGGCAAATCACTATAAGCACCTTCTTTAACATATAAAGATTTTGATAATTTTGCACCTGACCAGTCTAATACAAGCGGTGTATATAGTATAGAAGGCAAATTATTTACCGGAAAACCTAACAATGCAGCAGGTTTGTATAATAATTCTTCTTGATAAAATCCAGCATAATCACTACCAGTAATTCGCATAATCTGATATTCTTGGTTTTCATCCATATTATGCATTCCATAAGCAATTGCCCTAACTAAATTTCTAACAGGAGTATTATATTCTAATTTATCACTTTGATTCTTAATGTTAGTAATATACTCGCCATGTTCTGGGCAATAAGAATATATATTTTCACCAACAAATTTAGTAGTTAAACTATTTTTGTCAGCAAGTCCACAAAAGGGGCAAGCAACTCTAACTCTTAAATTTTTGTATTTTGGATCAAGAATTTTAGAAATATCATCTTGTTTTTCAATTAATTTCTTCACTATTGGATATATATATGGTTGTTTATTAAATTCACTCTGGAATCTAATTAAATAATCAACATTGTCTATAGCTTTAAAATAATCTAATATTTCCATGTAATCATTAAAATTATTATTAATTTTTCCAGTATTTTTCAAACTTCTTTGATATTTAACCCCGTTTATTTCAATTGTTTCGCTTGGCGCCGTATCTACAACTTCAAATAATACTTTGACATTTAAATTGGGATTAATTTCTTTCATTTTTTTTGCTAATGAAAAAGCTGTAGAAAAAACAATCAATGTTCCGAAATGTGGGGAACTATTTGGTTGAGCACCAATACTTATCACGATGTTATTTTTAGAAAATTTTTGAAGCAAAAAATTTGCAATATCTTTTTCAAAAACATAAGACCCACCACCTAGCGGATTATAAACTTTACCATCACATTCAATATTCATATATTACACCTCACTTTTTGACACTTATTATAACACATTATTGAATATTTTTTTATATAACTAATTTACTTTGTTTATAAATTTTATATTAAATTATAATAATTCTAAATATTTCTTTAACATCTCAACTTCTAATTTAGTAACCAACTTAACAAAGTCAGTATAATTACCAGTAGTATGTGCCTTATCTAAAGCTTCATAATATTTTAATCTTGATTCTTTTTTTATAATTACAGGATTATATCCACTATTCATTAAATCTAAATTCATAAGTAATCTTGATGTTCTTCCATTACCATCAACAAATGGATGTATTTTAACCAATTCTCCATGCAATAATGCAGCTTTAATTATTGGATGATATTCGTTCCAAGTGTTGTAATTAAGTATTAATTTTTCCATTAATTCAGGCAGTTTTAAATAATCTGGTGGAATATGAGTTGCTCCTTTTATAGTTACATTTTCTTTTCTATATCTCCCAGCATTTTCATTATCTATATCTTTTAAAATTAACTGATGAATATTTTTTATATTCCATTCAGTTATTGGATTTTTATCTTTTACTAAATCATCCAAATATAAAATAGCTTTCTCATGATTAATTGCTTCTAAATGCTCTTTAATAGACTTTCCACCTACCGTAATACCTTCTAAAACAACTTGTGTCTCTCTTAATGTTAAAGTATTACCTTCAATTCCATTACTATTATAAGTCCACTCTAAATTAATAGACTCTTTTAAAGATTTCAAAGTTTCTTTTGGTATTGGTCTTTTACTATCCAATTCTTTTTTTAAGCTATCTACTTCATCAAAATAATTATCATCTAAATTAATAATAAATTTATTATCATCTGGTTTAATTATTCTTTTATCAACAGGTTTATCAGCATCAACCGGAATATTCCAACTATTACCTACTTTAACAGCACCTTCAATTCTACCATCTTGTAATAATTGTCTAATTCTTCTTTCGCTAATATTCCATTTTTCAACAGCCTCTTTTGTAGTCATGAATTCCATACCTTTCACCTCTGTTATAATTATACCGCATTCGGTAGTTTATGTCAATTGTTCTACTTAATTATTTAAACTATTATATAAAAACTAACCTACAATAAATTTATTTTAAAAATTCTAATAACTCTTTTCCAAAACTATCTTTGTTTTCTTCTATAGCTGCTTTTAGTTCATTTAATTCAAAACTAAGATTTTCCATACTTTTTTCATCATTTTCGAAATATTTAGCATTTTTATCATAATATAACAAATCATTATACTTTGAAAAATCTATCTTATATTCTTTAAGTTTATTGTTAATATTAACTATTAAAAACAAATAAGTAAAGCCAACATTTCTCAATTCTAAATAATGCTTATTATCATTCGTAAAATATTTCAAACATAGAAATAAGAGCAGTTTTAAAAAATAATAATTTTGACACATTAATAACTGAAATATTTCTTTTTCCTTTTTACTTCTAACTTCTATTATAATACTTACTATTAAAGTACTATGTGTAAAATTACATAATTTATCATATAATTCTGTTAACATAGATAGTTTTTCTTTACGATTTATATCTTTAAAAGCTGTTTCAGAAATTTCATTCATGTGTGTTCTAAATTTATCAATTATTTCACAAACTCTAGTTTTATCACGTTCAATCCCAAGTGTTGTGAATTCATTATAGACATTCTCATCAAATTGAATCATCATTGCCATCATTACATATTCAAATGAAGATCTTAACAAAGTATTAGCATCAACTAAATTATATATATTTAGATTATATTCAACATTTATTAATGTTTTGTGAGCTTGTTTTAATAAACTGATTGTTTCGTTATACTTTGCTCTTTTTTCATTATCTAATTTTGAAACATTATAAATACACCCATCTTTCAATGGCCTATGAAATTTTCGATTAATAGCTCTATTAATAGTTTTAATATTTATTTGCATATTATCCACCACCTAAAATTGACAGTTACTATTATATCACTGATTTTTAATTTAATTATTTATAATAGAACTAATTATTACTTCAACTTGGTACATGTTATTAAATCAACTACTTCTCGACAGCCTGTCGGGAAGTTAATATTTTTACTTATGCACATTGTGTGCATAAGTTTTATAATAGATACATCAAAAAATTTAATTTTATATTTTCGTATCAAATTAGATTTAAGTTATTATTTTTTAAAATATTACTTGTACCAAACATGGTCACAAGTTAACATTTACCATAAACTTCCCACCAACTCGGTGGGAACTTTTTGAAATTTACTAAAAATAACTAATTGAATTTTTATATCAATAACTTTATGACAACCTGCCACAAAGTTAATTAGCAACTAAACTTTATTATTTTTATTATTTCGCCTTTAAATGTATGAAGTTAGTATAGAACTAACTTCTATGAATCAAATATTATTTAACAAACTGAATTTATAAAAGATTTCAAT
>CAMLYN010000073.1 GCA_946491675.1 uncultured Mycoplasmatota bacterium
ACTGCATCTGCAAATGAATGAATATCATCTTTGAAACTAATTATAAAGTATCTATTTTCTTCAGTCACTTCACCAGTTTGTATTGACTCGATTGTTTTTTTCTCGACTCCTATAGATTTTAACTTTTCCCACTTTCCTTTATTTTCTAACCAAGATATTTTACTTGTCATATAATATTTTCTTGTAATAATTTTGCTATGTGATTTTTCAACATCTTCAGCATAATTTCCTTTTTCTATCTCTTTTAATATATCAATATCATCTAAATAAGCTTTTACATCTTCATAAAATGTTTTTTGATTTTTCTTTAATGCTAAAACATAATCTCCATGGGCTTCTTTAATGGCTGAAACTGTTTCTTTTTGAGTATTTAGGGCATCTGCTGTTAATATACAATTTGTCAGATCCAACTTTTTTATGAGTTCTGGTCCCATAGGAATTTCATTACTTTTATCTTCTATATAATCTTGTACTAGTGATACTCCATAATTATGGGAATAGATACTCATTGTATTTAATGCTTTTATTTCCTCAGTATTTTCTTTATTTCTACCGCTTCCTTTGGTCACTTTTCCATCCATTGATAATACATCTTTTAAACTTTCATCTTTTGCTAATTCATCTATTTTCTCTATTAAAAATTTTATACAACTGCTATATAAAGTTTCTGGATTTAATAATGAAATTACTCTTTGCATTGTATCATGAGAAGGTATACCATTTGGAAGCTCAAGGAATTTATTTAACCATTCTTCTTTTGATTTTGCAAACATTGCTATTTCATCCCAACCATCACATCTTGCTAGGATTGCTAAAAAACAAATCATTATGATATCACTCATCAAGTGTTTTACTTTACCTTGCATTCTTGTATCATTTTGATCTTTAAATATAATCATAAAATTTTGCAGTTCATTTGTTTCTATTTGGTTTAAATCTATTTCTGTATCTTTAAACATTGCTTTTATTTCCTCCAACTTTTTACACTTCTTAGCCATATTTCACCAACTTTATTCTTTATATTTATTATACATGAAAAAAACGCATTTTCAAAATTTCATGCGTTTATCCTGGTAATCTTCTTTTTTTTCTTGTATTAAACAACTATTTATATTATAATATTAAATAGGGTGATTTTAATGAATATACCTAATCATGTTGGCATTATAGTTGATGGTAATGGCAGATGGGCTATTAAACGTGGTAAAAGCCGAAGTCAAGGCCATTTAGCTGGATCTAAGAATTTAGATGATTTATGTCAATATATTTTTAATAAAGGAGTAAAAATACTTAGTCTTTATGTCTTTTCTACTGAAAATTTTAAAAGAAGTGATGAAGAAGTTAATTATTTAATGGATTTATTTGTGAAAAAGTTTAAAAAAGATTTTAAAACATTCAGTAAAAAAGGAATTAAAATTGTTTTTTCAGGAAGAAGAGAACCATTAAGACAAGAAATATTAGATATTATTGATGATGTAACAGAAAAAACTAAAAATAATCAAAAGGGAATTTTGAATTTTTGTTTAAATTATGGTTCTCATGCTGAAATAATCGATGCTTGTAAAAAAATAGTATTTGATAGTAATAATAGTAAAATAAGTGTAAATGAATTGGATGAAGAATTATTTTCTAAATATTTATATAATGACTTACCAGCTTTAGATTTATTAATTAGAACTGGTGGCGAATTACGATTAAGTAATTTCATGCTGTGGCAAGCTGCTTATGCAGAGTTTTATTTTACAAACACTTTATTTCCTGATTTTAATGAACAAGAGTTTGAACTGGCTTTAGAGTCTTATAATAATCGTGATCGAAGGTTTGGAGGAATCAACTATGAAAAAAAGAGTGATTAGTGCTATTGTTGCTTTAATTATATCATTACCATTAGTATATATAGGTGGTATACCATTTTATGTTTTAGCTTTATTTTTATCATTGTTAGGTTTCAAAGAAATATTAGATTTAATTGTTAAAGATGATTATTGGGTAAGATTAGTTAGTTTTATTTGTTTTCTATTTTTAATAGGAACGAGCATTACAAAAAGTAGTTTAGAAAATTTATTAGATTTTAAAGTATTAGGAATAGTTTTATTGATTTATGGTTCATTAGCTTTAATAAAACATCGTAGTAAGGAATTTAATATTGAAAAATGCTTTTATTTAATTGGGGTGACTGTTTTTTTAGGTTCAGCTTTTTCATGTTTAATTATTTTAAGAAATATGAGTTTAAGCTATTTCATTTATATATTTTTAATTTCAATTATGACTGATACTTTTGCCCATTCAATAGGAACTTTATTTGGTAAAAATAAAATAAATGAAATATCGCCAAATAAATCTTGGGAAGGATGTTTAGGCGGAACATTTTTTGGAACTTTAATAAGCGTTTTATTTTATTTATTTTTCATTAATCAGGATGTTGATATATTTTTGCTTATTTTTGTAACGATATTTTTATCAATAATTGGACAGTTGGGAGATTTATTCTTCTCCTTAGTTAAAAGAAATTATAATATTAAAGATTATTCTAATATTATGCCTGGTCATGGAGGAATTTTAGATAGATTTGACAGTATTATTTTTATTACTTTAGCTTTTATTTATTTTATTAATTTTTTAATGTAAAGGAGATTATATGACATTTATATATTTTGTATTAATACTTAGTGCAACAATTTTTGTTCATGAATTAGGACATTTTATCTTTGCTAAAAGAGCAGGGATATATGTTTATGAATTTTGTATTGGAATGGGACCAAGGATTTTTAAATTTAAAAGAAAAAATGATGAAACAGAATATGGAATTAGATTATTTCCAATTGGTGGATTTTGTGCAATGGCCGGTGAAGATGTTGAAGATGATGAAGATGTTCCAAAGGAAAGAAAATTACAATCTAAAACATGGATGCAAAAGTTTTTAACAATGGTTGCTGGTGTTATGTTTAATTTTATTTTTGCGATCATTTTATTATTTATTATCGGATTAGTTAATGGTAATCCTAACAATAAGCCTATTGTATCTAGTGTTCCTAATGATGGGCCAAGTTATGCGGCAGGTCTTAGAATTGGTGACGAAATAATTAGATTAAATGGTGTTAAGATAAATACGATTGATCGACTTATGATTGAATATCAAATAAATTATGGTGAAACTATTGAATTAGAAGTTTTAAGAGATGAAGAAAAAAAGACAATTGAAATCACGCCAAAAGCAATAGAGACAGAACAAGGAACAACTTATCAATATAACTTTGCGTTAGATGGTAGTGTTGAAAAAGGATTTTTTGAAGCTATCGAATATGCGATCACTAAATTTTTGAGTTTAATTGAGCAAATGTTTGTAACAATTGTGTATTTATTTAATGGTAGTTTAAGTTTATCTAATTTATCAGGTCCAGTTGGTATTTATAATATTGTTGATCAGTCAGCAGCTGCTGGTATATTAAGCCTTATTTCTTTAACTAGTTTTTTAAGTATTAATGTTGGTTTTATTAATTTGTTACCAATTCCTGCTTTTGATGGTGGTAGAATCTTATTCTTGATAATTGAAAAAATAAGAAGAAAGCCAATGCAACCAAAAGTGGAAAATGTCATTCACGCTGTTGGTTTGGTACTACTTATGATATTAATGGTTGTAGTTACTTATAACGATATTGTTAGGTTTATTATTAAATGATAACGATTAATTGTTGTAAACACTATGATAAAATTGTTAATTTTTTATATTTAGAAAATGATACGATATCAAAACTATTAATTGATTATTATCAAGAATATGTTTTTAATATTAAAAGTGAAAAGAGTAAAATAAAGTTAGATGAAATAATGAATTTATATACTGATAAAGAAGACTTTTATAAATATGTTCAAAATGCATTTGATTTGAAAAAGAATAATGAGATATATGATAATTATGATAAAGTGATTCGAAAATTATTAAAAATTTATAAACAATATGAAAATGATAGATTAGTTAAGATAGAAAATTCGAGGTGGTTATAGTGCTAAAAGTAGAAAATGTTACAAAATATTATGGAAATTTTAAAGCCGTGGATAATTTATCTTTTGAAGTAAAGCCAGGTGAAATTTTTGGATTATTAGGAGTAAATGGTGCTGGTAAAACGACAACATTTAGAATGATTATGGGGCTTCTTGACATAACTGAAGGTAATATTACTTTAGATGGCAAAAAAATCGATTATAGTGTAACTGATGAAATTGGCTTTTTGACAGAAGAAAGAAGTTTACTAACTAAATTAACGGTTAAAGAGCAATGTATTTATTATGGTATATTGAAAGGTATGAAAGAAGAAGAAATTATCAAAAGAACTAAAGAATTGTTAGAAAAATTTGAAATACCTGAATATTTTGATAAAAAAATTAAAGAATTGTCAAAAGGAAATCAACAAAAAGTTCAATTCATTACATCAATTATTAATAATCCTAAATTATTAATATTAGATGAACCATTTAGTGGGTTAGACCCATTTAATGTTGAGTTGTTTAAAAAACAAATTGTTGAAATGTCCAAAAAAGGTAGTATGATTATTTTCTCTTCTCATCGAATGGAACATGTTGAATTATTTTGTAAGAAGTTAGTTGTTTTAATGAATGGAAAATCAGTTTTAGAAGGCGAATTAAAAAAAATAAAAGAACAATACCGAAAGAAAAATATTTTAATTAAAGGTGATATTGATCCTGATAAAATAAGTAAGATTAAAGGAGTTGTCAATGTTACTAATAAAGCTGATGAATATGAAGTTAAAATTGAAAGTCAAGAAGTGGTTGAAGATGTATTTAAATATATTACTAAATGTAATAATGTAACTAAATTTTCAGTTGAGGAACCAAGTTTAAATGAAATTTTTGTGGCAAAAGTAGGTGAGTCATATGAAAAATAAATTGAAATTTTTAATCGGTATAAGTTTAAAAAGAAAAATTCAAACTAAATGGTTTTATATTGCTAATATATGTATTGCTTTAGTAATAATTGGTTTAGCTAATATTGATCATATTATTAACTTTTTTGGTGGTGATTTTGACCAAAAAACTAAGATTTATGTTATCGATAATACTGATGTTGCATTTGATATTTTTGAAAGTGCTGCTAATACTAGTTTTAGTTTGACAAATGATAATGAAAATAAATATGAAATAATTAATTATGATAAATCTAAAGAAGAAATTATTGAAACTATTAAAACTAATGAAGATGAAAAAAATTCAATTGCTTTAGTGTTTGATTTGGACGATGAAAATATTGTTAATGTTGAGATGATTAGTAATAGTTTCGTCGATACATTAGATATGTCTTTAATTAATACAGCTGCTAATAGCGTCAAAGTTTATTTGGCAATGGAAAAATTTGAGATAAGCGAAGATGAAATTGCAGCTATTAATTCTGGAGTAACAATTAATCGAACTGTTTTAGATGAGAGCAAAGATTCTGCTGATGAAAATATGGAAATGATTATGTCAACAGTTTTCCCAATCTTTATCTTACCATTTTTCATTTTAGTAATTTTCTTAGTCCAAATGATTGGGGCTGAAATTAACGATGAGAAAACAACTAGAGGTATGGAAATAATCATATCTAATGTTTCACCACAAATTCATTTTTTCAGTAAATGTATTGCTGGAAACTTATTCATTTTAATTCAAGGTGCATTATTGATATTATATGCTGTTTTAGGCTTCTTATCACGCGGTTTCTTTGGTGATGTTAGTGGCATTGGTGATATGGTTGGTCAATTAACAGGAATGTTATCAGGACTATTTACTCCAAGTTTTGTTGATTCGTTAGTTTATGTAATTCCTTTAGTATTAGTTTTA
>CAMLYN010000074.1 GCA_946491675.1 uncultured Mycoplasmatota bacterium
TAAGAACTGATTTAGCAATCGAAGCAATTGATAATAAAAAGATTAATGGAATCACGTCTAAAGAAGTTAGTGATGATGGCATAAAAGTGACTGAGGTAGTTATTAATGAAGAAGCAAGTCAAATTATAAATAAGAAAAAAGGTAATTATATAACAATTGAATTTGAAGATATTACTGATTATGAAAATAGTAAAAAAGTAGAAAAAAAACTTAGTTATGAATTAACAAAATTAATCAATAAATTAAATATTAATGAAGAAGCAAGTTGCTTAATAGTAGGTTTAGGTAATTCAAAATCAACACCAGATTCTTTAGGCCCTTTAGTGATCAACAATGTCTTAGTTACTAATCATTTGTTTGAATTAGGAGAAGTTACTGATGGATACCGTCGTGTTTCGGTTTTAACTCCCGGAGTAATGGGACAAACAGGTTTAGAAACCAGTGAAATAATCAGTAGTTTAGTTGATAAATTTAAACCAGATTTTTTAATTGCTATTGATGCTTTAGCTAGTCAATCAATCGAAAGAGTTAATAAAACAATTCAAATGACTGATACTGGTATTCATCCTGGTAGTGGAATTGGTAATAGTCGTAAAGAAATTAGTTTTGAAACATTAAAAATTCCATGTATTGCTATAGGTGTACCAACAGTTGTTGATGCAATTACTATCGTAAGTGATACGATTAATTATATGCATAAACATTATACTTATTCAAAATTAAATATTAATAATCCTTTAAATAAATTAATGGCTTATAGTCCTAATTATTTAAAAGAAAAAATAGTTTTAAACAAAAAAGATAAAGAAACCTTATTAGGAATAGTTGGTACTTTAGAAGATAATGAAATAAAACAACTACTATTTGAAGTTTTAACGCCAATTGGTTTTAATTTAATGGTAACACCTAAAGAAGTGGATTTTTTAGTTGAAAAGTTAAGTTTAATTATCGGTAATGGTATTAATAAATCGTTGCATTATAATATTAAATGATTTGACAATTTAAGAAAAATATGCTATTATAAACCCACATTGGGGGTGGAAGTATGAAAGATAATACACCTAAAGTAAAAACATATCCATTAGAGCAATTATATCTAGGATATTATAATGGTAAGATAACAGTTGCCTTATTAAATGATGAATTTGAAAATCGTTATTCCGATGTTTTTAGTGGACGTATGTATAATTTAGATAAAAAGTTTGAAATGATTTCTTCATTTTTAACTACATTAACTGAAAATAATTTAGATATTTTATTAACAGATGCTGATGGTATCCAACAACAACAATTAAGTTCTGCTAAAATAAATGATTTATTAAAAATTTTAGAGCGTAAACGAACTTTAAACCAAGTTATAGTTCAAAAAAATCAAATTATTAGTACTAATGTATCTAATATTGTTAGTGATTTGTTAGGACTTAATATCAGCAATCCTAGTACACCCTTTAATTTTAGTGAGAAATTAGGGACAACTGAAATTATTGTTCCTGCTAAAAAATTAACTATTTTTAAAAAATATTTATTAGAATATATTAAAGCTTCTTTACTTACTAATCCTAGTCTTATTTTAACTTATAATCAAACTGGTCAGGATTATCGCATTGCTAGATCATTAAAAAAAGCTAAAATTATTCAAACTAAACAAATGAAAAATAATCAGTTTTCTATAAATGTTAGTAAAGAAGGAAAACTAAGAATTAATGATATAGATATCAATGATTATCAAAGAAAACAAGATTTAGGTTTTCAAAAAACATTTAGATTTTAAACTATTGAAATTATCAATAGTTTTTTTGTATACTAGAAAAGTCATTTAAAAAAATTATAAAAATTATTTATAAACATATGTTTACATGATATAATGGAAATGATTGATGGTGAAAATTATTAAAGTTTAAAAGTAAAAAATAAGAATCATCAACAATTGTTATTGATTTAAAAATATACGAGGAGATGATTAATTTGATTATAGGTTCACATGTTTCATTTAAAAAAGACACTCAATTAGTGGGAAGTGTTAATGAAGCGTTAAGTTATGGAAGTACTACTTTTATGTTTTATACAGGAGCACCACAAAATACTAATCGTCAGCCAATCGATGATAAACTAACTAATGAAGGAAAAGAATTAATGCTTAAAAATAATATTGATATTAATAATGTTATTGTTCATGCTCCTTATATTATTAATATGGCAAGTAATAATGATTTTGCTGTCACTTTTTTAAAAGAAGAATTAAAAAGAGTCGAAAAACTCGGAATGACTAAATTAGTATTACATCCTGGTAGTAGTGTGAAATTAACCAAAGAAGAAGGAATTCAAAATATAATTGATAATTTGAACAAAGTAGGAGAGAGTAAAGTTACAATTCTTTTAGAAACAATGGCAGGAAAGGGAACCGAATTAGGCAGTTCCTTTGAAGAAATAAAACAAATAATTGATGGCGTTAATTATGATGTTGGTGTTTGTCTAGATACTTGTCACATTAATGACGCAGGATATGATATAAGTGATTTTGATAATGTTTTAAATGAATTTGAAAAAATAATTGGTTTAAAATATTTAAAATGTATTCATATTAACGATAGTAAAAATTTAATTAATACCCATAAAGATCGCCATGAAAATATCGGATTTGGAACATTAGGATTTGAAAATTTAATTAAAATAATTTATCACGATAAATTAAAAGACATTCCTAAAATATTAGAAACGCCTTATGTAACGATTGATGATAATTCTAAAGAAAGAATGTATCCACCATATAAATTTGAAATAGAAATGATTTTAAATAAAAAGTTTGATTCTAATTTGATTGATAAAATAAGAGACTTTTATAAATAACGATTTTTAAAATAGATATACAAAGTTTCAATTTTCCGATAACTAGTGTTATCTAACTTTTCTTTTAGATCATCTAAAATACCTCTTGGATTACCAAAGACAATTGTTCGCCAATCAGATTTAATATAATTATAAATTAGTTTTACTTCTTCATCCTTTAAAATAATTCCATTTTTAACAGCAAAATTATTAACATCATCTAAAGTCATACGATTAATATATTCACTAATTAATCTTTCTTTCATATAATCACCAATATAATATATGAAAGGTAGAATAAAGTTATGAAAATTAAATAAAATATTAAAGGAGGGATATTATGTTTTCTAGTATTGATGTTGATAGTTATGATGCTTATGAACCATATATTAGTAGTTATACAATGAATATTCATTATAATAAACATTATAAAAAATATTTAGATAATTTAAACAATTTATTAAGTAAATATAATTATGAATATTCAAAAGAAGAATTAGTTAAAAATATCGATATATTTCCTATTAAAGAACGTGGCAATATTTTATTTAATTTAGGTGGAGTTTTAAACCATGAACTATTTTTTAGTATTTTAGGTTATGGCGATATGAGTGAAAATTTTAAAAACAAAATTAATGATGATTTTGGTTCGTTTGATAAGTTTAAAGAAGAATTTATTAATCAAGCAAAACTATTAGTTGGCTCTGGTTACACTTTTTTAGTTTTAAACAAAGATAAAAAATTAGAAATAATTAATGTTGCTAATCAAGATACACCGATTTCTTATGGTTTAGTTCCTATCATGAATTTAGATTTGTGGGAACACGCTTATTATTTAGATTATCAAAATGAACGAAATTCTTATATAAATAATTTTTTTTCAATTATTGATTTTAGCAAAGTAAGCGATATTTATGAAAAAGAAATACAAAAAAATATATAATGTAAGTACTAATAAAAATAAAGATATAAAAGAAATAGTTGAAAAAAGATATAATATTTTAATCGGATTAATTTTGGTAATAATAGTTATATTAGGAGTGAATTTATTTATCGTTCAAATTATAAATCATGATTTTTATGTTAATAAAGTCGAACAGTTAAGTCAAAATATTGTTACTTCAACAAGTACACCACGAGGTAGAATTTATGACCGAAATGGTAAGCTTATTGTTGATAATAAAGCAGTTAAAGTTATTTACTATAAAAAACCTAGTGGAATAACGCAAAAAGAAGAAATCGAAACAGCATACAAAGTAGCAGAAATGATTACTTTAAATTATAAAAAATTAGCTGAAGAAGAACTAAGAAGATTTTGGGTTTTAAATAATAGTGAATTAGCCAAAGAAAAAATAACTAAAGAAGAATGGCAATTGTTAGATGAAAGAAAGCTAACTAGTGATGATATAGAGAATTTAAAAATAAAGCGAGTAACTGAAGAAGAATTGGCTAGTTTTGATAAAACTGATCGATTAGCTGCTTATATTTATTATTTAATGAATGTTGGCTATAGTTTTGATGAGAAAGTAATCAAAAAAGAAGATGTAACTGATAAAGAATATGCTTTAATCGCTGAAAATGGTAATAATATTAAAGGATTTGATGTAAGATTAGATTGGGAAAGAGTTTATCCTTATGGTGATGTTTTTAAAACAATTTTAGGTACTGTTTCAACTAGTGAAAGCGGAATACCATACGAATTGAAAGATTATTATTTAGATCAGGGATATGAATTGAATGATCGAGTTGGAACTAGTTATTTAGAGTATCAATATGAATCACTTTTAAAAGGTGAAAAAACGGTTTATCAAATATTAGATGATGGAACAAGGAAGATTATTGACGAAGGAAGTCGTGGCAAAGATATCGTTTTAACAATCGATATTGAATTACAAAAAGCCATTGAAGAAGTATTAGCTGAAGAAGTGGTAAATGGTAAAAAATATGCTAATACTAAATATTATAATCGATCATTTGCAATTATTAGTGATCCTAATACTGGTGAAATTTTAGCAATGGCAGGAAAACAAGTAGTTGAAAAAGATGGTGAATATAAAGTATATGATTATACTCCTGGTATTGTTACTACACCAGTTACTGCTGGCTCAATTGTTAAAGGAGCATCCCATGCTGTTGGTTATAAAACTGGCGCTTTAAAAATTGGGGAAAGAAGGGATGACAGTTGTATTAAAATTGCTAATACACCTTTAAAATGTTCATGGACAACCTTAGGATCAGTTGATGATATTGGAGCTTTAAAATATTCTTCTAATGTTTTTCAGTTTCATACAGC
Organism: uncultured Mycoplasmatota bacterium; assembly: GCA_946491675.1. The sequence goes on from CAMLYN010000074.1 coordinate 5,120, forward strand.
TATTAAAGTTGGTGGTGGAGTATATCGTTATAATGAAGAGTTAAATATTAACCCTGAAGCGTTTGATATTTATCGTGATACTTTCAAAGAGTTTGGTTTAGGAGTAAAAACAGGTATAGATTTACCCGTTGAAAGCTTAGGTTATACTAGCGATAGTACTTTAGCTGGACATTTATTAGATTTTTCAATCGGACAATTTGATACATATACACCTATTCAATTAAGTCAATATATTAATACCATAGCTAATGGTGGGTATCGAATTCAACCTCATTTATTAAAAGCCGTTTATAATCCAACTAAAGATGGATTAACCGATTTATTATATGAAGTTGAAACGACAGTTTTGAATAAAATAACTTTAGAAGACAAATATTTAGATCGTATTAAACTAGGATTTAGAGAAGGTGTAGTCAGTGGTATTGCAGCTAATTATGTTGATAGTAAATATAATCCAGCTGCTAAAACTGGAACTAGTGAAAGTTTTATTGATACAGACGGTGATGGAATGATTGATACTGAAACAATGAGTAATACTTTTGGAGCTTATGCTCCTTATGATGATCCTGAAGTATCGTTTGTAATTGTTTCTCCTGATATCTATTATCACGATACATCAACTACTCGTGCACCAATAAATCGGATAATTTCTAATCGAATTTCACAAAAATACTTTGAAATATATAAATAATTTGGTA
>CAMLYN010000075.1 GCA_946491675.1 uncultured Mycoplasmatota bacterium
GTGAAATATTAAAAAGAATAAAAAAAGGGTATTTATATGCATTTGATCAAGATAATGAAGCAATTAAAGAAGCAGATAAAAAATTAAAAACAATTGGTAATAATTATAAAATAATTAACAGTAATTTTATCAATTTAAAAAAAGAATTAAACAAGCTAAATGTTAATAAAGTAGATGGAATATTATACGATTTAGGCGTATCTAGTCCTCAATTGGATGAAAAAGAAAGAGGATTTAGTTTTCATCAAGATGCAAGATTAGATATGCGAATGAATCAAAATCAAGAATTAGATGCTTATTATGTTGTTAACAACTATGAAGAAAAAAAATTAGTCGATATTTTTAAAAAGTATGGCGAAGAAAAATATGCTAGTAGTATTGCTAAAGGGATAATTAAAAATCGACCAATAACAACAACTTTAGAATTAGCAGAAGTAATAAAAGATAATGTTCCATTTAGTTATAAAAAAGAGAAACATCCTGCTAGAAAGGTATTTCAAGCAATTAGAATCGAAGTTAATGATGAATTAAACGTTTTAGAAAATAGCTTATATCAAGCTTTAGATTTAATAAAAGTAGGTGGAAGAGTTAGTGTTATAACCTTTCACTCGTTAGAAGATCGAATTTGTAAAAGAATATTTGATGAAGTAAGTAAGATTGATAAAAACTTAAAAAAACTACCAATTATTCCCTTAGAATATCAACCAAAATATAAAATAATTGATAGTATTACTCCTAAAAATGAAGAAATAAATAACAATAATCGATCTAGAAGTGCTAAACTAAGAATAATTGAAAGGGTTAGATAAAATGGCAAAAAGAAAAAAGAGATTAAGTAAAGGTGAAAAATTATTATATTTTAGTGGTATTTTATGTTTTACATTAGCTATTGTAATTAAAATATTTTTTGGAGCTAGTATCGGTAACTATAAAATGAGTAATGAAAAAATTAGATATGAAATAGCTAGTGAACAAAAAACTGTTGAAAGTTTAAATATGCAAGTTAGTGAATTAACTTCTTTTGATAATGTTCAAAAAGTTGTCAAAGATTTAGGTTTGGCGTATAATAATGATAATATTGTTGTTATTGAAGACTAAGAGGTGATTTTATGAAAACAAGAAGTATGAAATGGAAAACCCCAATGGTTGTTTTTTGTGTATTTCTTGTTTTTATTTTGATTTTATTTTTACAATATGTTTATTTAGCTCTTTCTCCTAATGTTTATGGCATAAATATGCAAGAATTTGCCGCTAACAGAAACACTTATTCTTCACTGTTACACGCTAAAAGAGGAACGATTTACGATAGTCAAGGAGATATTTTAGCTCAAGATGTTTCAAGTTATACTGTTATTGCTTATTTAGATGAAAGTCGAACTGGTTCATCAACTACGCTACATCATGTTGCAGATAAACAAATGACAGCTGAAGCTTTAGCGCCTTTATTGAATATGGAAGTTGATGAAATATTAGATTTGTTAAATAGAGATGCTTATCAAGTTGAACTAGGTCCTGGAGGTAGAGGAATAACCGAAATATTAAAGAAAAAAATCGAAGAATTAAACTTGCCAGGTATTGATTTTATCGAAAGCTATAAAAGATATTATCCTAATGGTGATTTCGCATCTTATATTGTAGGATACGCTAAAAAACAAAATGTTGATATAGAGTTAGATAACACAACTAAGCAAGAAGAAATGCTAGTAGGTGAATTAGGTATTGAAGTAAAATATAATGATTTATTAAAAGGAATGAATGGTTACCTTAGTTATCAACAAGATCGATATGGTTATAAAATTCCTGATACGCCAGAAATAAATGAACCAGCAGTTGATGGTAGCGATATTTATTTAACAATCGATGCTAATATTCAAAGAATTTTAGAATCAGTCGTCGACGAAAATGTTGAACTATATGATCCAGAATGGATAACAATTAATGTTATGGATGCTAAGACAGGTGATATCTTAGGATCAGCTTCTAGTCCTTCATTTGACCCTAATAAATTAAATTTAACTAATTATGAAAATCCTTTAACATCATTTGTTTACGAACCAGGTAGTGTTATGAAAATATATACTTATATGTGTGCAATTGAAAAAGGAACATATAAAGGCGATGAGTTGTATAAGTCTGGTCATATTAATATTGAAGGAACTAATATTTATGACTGGAATGATGTTGGTTGGGGTGAAATTACTTATGACCGTGGTTTTATTTTATCAAGTAATGTTGCCACATCAAATATTATGCAGAAATGGTTAACTAAAGATGAATTAAAAAGTTGTTTAGAAAGCTATGGGTTTGGTAGTACAACTGGTGTTGAATTACCTCGTGAGTTAGCTGGTAGTTTAGTTTTCAATTACCCTGTTGAAGTAGCTGCTGCTTCTTATGGTCAAGGTATTACTACAACTCCAATCCAACACTTACAAGCTTTAAGCATTATTGCTAACGATGGATATATGGTAAAACCTAAAATTGTTAGTAAAATTGTCCAAAATGGGGAAGTAACTTATGAAAGACAAGTTGATAAAAGCAAGAGAATTGTTAGTCAATCAACAATAGATAAAATAAAAGAATTAATGTATAATGCTATTAATGATGAAGAAGGTGGCGCTATTGGTTTAGCCTATCGTGTTGATGGTTTAGATATTATTGGTAAAACTGGAACTGCTGAAATATATGATTCTGAAAATGGTGGTTATTTAACCGGTTGGCTAGATAATTTATATTCATTTTCAGGAATGTTTCCTGCTGATGACCCTGAAATAATTATGTTTGTTTCTGTTAAAAGACCTAACAATGGATCTAATATTGGTATAAAAACTATGACTCAATCAGCTATTGAATCAATTGCCAAATATAAAGGATATATTAGTAATGACACCAATGATGATACTATTAATGATGTAAAAATTGGCAATTATATTAATTTAAATTCTGAAGAAGTTTTAAAAGATTTAGAAAAAAAAGGATTAAATGTTATATTGTTAGGCAATGGTGAAAGAATAATTAAACAATATCCTGCTAGTGGGACTACTTTGTTAACTGGCGATAAGGTGTTCTTATTAACTAGTGATAAAGAAATATTGATGCCAGATTTACTTGGATTTTCAAGAATTGAAGCAATTGCATTACTAGATTTAATCGATGTTAAATATGAGATTAATGGTTATGGTTTTGTTACAGAACAAAGTATTAAAGCTGAAGAACAAATAACTGATAAAATAACATTGACTTTAAAACAAAAACACAAAGAAGAAGATGAAGAATAAAATGCGAAAAATTAACTTCGCATTTTTTGTTGTATAAAATTTAGGAAATATTATCAATATTATCATAGAATAATATTAAAGGAGGATATTATGTTTGGACAATTTACTGAGGAAGCAAGAAAAATATTAATTAATGCTAAAGTAGAAATGACAGAATTAAAACATCCTTATGTTGGAAGTGAACATTTTTTATTAGCTGTTTTAAAAGGAAAAAATGATGTTTCTAAAAAATTAAAACAATATAATTTAGACTATGATAAATTTAAAGAAAAATTAATTGCTACCGTTGGAGTTGGTAGTAAATCTAGTCAATGGTTTTTATATACACCATTACTTAAAAGAGTGATGGAAAATGCTATGTTAGATTGTAAAGAAAATAATACTGACGTAACTATAGAATCCTTATTTTCTAATCTTTTAGAAGAAGGAGAAGGTGTAGCTATTAGAATTTTACTTAGTTTAGATATTGATTTAGATAGTTTATATAATGAATTTAGTTATAAAATATTCAAAAAAAAGAAAAATAAAAAACTATTATTAGAAGAATTAGGAACAGACTTAACCAAAAAAGCTAATGAACTTGATCCCGTTATTGGTCGAGACAGTGAAATCAAAAGAATGATAGAAATATTATCTCGTAGAACTAAAAATAATCCATTATTAATTGGTGAAGCTGGAGTTGGAAAAACAGCAATTGTCGAAGCATTAAGCAAGATGATTGCTAACGGTAATGTTCCTAATAGTTTAAAAAATAAACGAATTATTAGTTTAGATATGGCTACTTTAGTAGCTGGTACTAAATATCGAGGGGAATTTGAAGAAAGAGTAAAAAAAGTTTTAAAAGAAGTTGAAGAAGATGACGAAATAATTTTGTTTATTGATGAGATTCATACTTTAGTTGGAGCTGGAGGTGCTGAAGGAGCAATTGATGCTTCCAATATTTTTAAACCTGCTTTAGCAAGAAATAAATTAAGATGTATTGGAGCAACTACCATAAGTGAATATAAACAATTTATCGAAACAGATAAAGCTTTAGAAAGAAGATTTCAAAAAGTTATGGTTGATGTTCCAAGTAGAGAAGTTGTTAAAAAAATATTGTTACGTCTTAAACCAATTTATGAGGATTATCACCATGTTATCATTAGTGATAATATAATCGATAAAATAATTGAATTGAGTGATAAATATGTCTATGATCGTAATCAACCAGATAAAGCCATTGATATCTTAGATGAAGTATGCGCAAAAGCTAGTTTAAAAGAAACCAAAGAATTAATTTTATATAATGAATTAAATAAAAAACTACAAGATCTTATTAATAGTAAAAACGAAGCGGTTAGCAATAATGATTTTAAAAAAGCTAGTAATTATAAAAAAGATGAATTTGAATTGATGGATAAGATTAATAACTTAGAACTTATTTTATGCAATAAAAAAAGAAATGAAGTTACTATTAATGATGTAGCTTATGTCATTAATGATAAAACTCAAATTCCTATTTATGAAATATTGAATGAAAATGACAAAGTAATCGATAAAATGAAAAAAGAAATAGCTAGTAAAATTATCGGTCAGGATGAGGCAATTAAAGAAGTAATTAATATTGCTAAAAAAATAAAGCTAGGTTTTAAAGATGATAAATGTTATTCTTTAATGTTTGTTGGTCCAACTGGTGTTGGTAAAACCGAACTGGCGTTAAATTTTGGTAACTGTTTAGCTGGTAAAAATGTAATCAGATTAGATATGAGTGAATTTAGTGAATCTCATAGTGTTAGTAGATTTATTGGTGCTCCTCCTGGATACATTGGTTATAATGATAACAAAACAATTTTAGAAGAAATAAAAAATAAACCTTTTTCTGTTCTGATTTTAGATGAAATTGAAAGAGCTAATAATAGTATTATTAATCTTTTATTTCAAATATTAGATAATGGTAAAATAAAAGATACTAAAGGAAATGAAGTTTACTTTAATAATGTCGTTATTGTTATGACTTCTAATATTGGGTTTGATGAAGTTAATGTTGGTTTCAATAAAAACAATAATAATATTTCTAAATTAAAAGAATATTTTAGTTTACCATTTATCAATCGTATCGATAATATTATTAGTTTTAATTCCTTAAAAGAAGAAAATATAATAAAGTTGATTGAAATTAAATTGAATAAATTAATTAATAAATATAAAAACAAAATAAAAATCAAAATAGATGAAGAGGTTATTTTAGAAATATTAAAATTAAGTAATTTTCAAGAATTTGGAGCACGTAAGTTAGATAAAATTATTAAAAATAAATTAGAAAATATTATTTTAGATAAGATTATTTTAGGTCGAAAAAGTGTTGTCATTAAACAAATTAATAAGACTGTTAAAATTTAAAGTGAAGTAAAACAAAAGTAAAATTTTAAAATTATAGTAACTATAAATTAAAAAAATGAAAGAAATTTCATTTTTTTTTAAAACAAAAAAGGAAATCACCTACTTTTGTTCTATATAACTAATGAGGAGGTGATTTATG
>CAMLYN010000076.1 GCA_946491675.1 uncultured Mycoplasmatota bacterium
TTTTGAATACTTGCTTTTCTTACTTCATAAGCTCTTCCCATTAAAAATCACCTCCTAATATTTTACATTTATTTTAATTTTTTTTCAACTCTATTAATCATTTCACTTAAAATATCATCACTTTTAACAAATTCAGATAAATTAATATTTAAATATTCATCAACTTCAAAAGGATTAGAAGAAATACTAACATTAGGCAAATGATGATTAATCCTTGAAAAATTGCGCAAAAACTTTTGAGTCAAATTATTTTGAATTCTTAAATGTTCAGCCAAATATTTTTGTTCTAACAATTGTTGCTCTTCTAAATTTAAGTTATCTTTTTTAATAAGATAGTTTATTTTTAGTTGATAAGTTTCTTTTTTTGCATTATGTCTAATAGGTAAAAAAGGAACAACCTTTACTTTAGTAATACCTAAATCATATAATTGTTTAAAAAAAATAGACAAACTTAATATCGCACCAGGAGATACATCACTAATATTTTCTGGATAATAATTAGATTTATTTTCTTTATAATCTTTATATTCTAAACTTTCAGCATCATATACACCACTATTTATTTTATATAATAATCTTTTTGTTTTTTTACTATAGCCGCTACTTTTATCTAAATTTTTATCTTGAACAGCAAAAATATAACAAACATTATCACTTATTCCATAACTAATAATTGGTAACTCATATTTATCAACACCATTAGTAATATTACTTATAAAGGAGTAAGGACTTTTTTGATAAGATTCACGAGTGGTAATAGTTACCTCATCATTCAAAAAAGGAATACTTTTATCTTCAAACAATCTATTTTTAACAAAATCAATATTTCTCTTAATATATAACTCAATATCATTAAAATCAGAAAAACTCAAATTAGAAAATAAATAAACTAACTTTTTTAAAATATCTTCTCTCTTATTTAAATTAAACAAACTAATAAATTCTTTAATATATTTATAAAATAATTCTTTATTTTTTACATTTATAACTAAAACTTTATCATCAATATAATGATTAATTGTGAAATGAACATTATAAAAAACCTCACCTACTTGAACTTTACCATTTTCACATTGTTTAAAAAACAAATCAATTATTTCATCCATTTTGCGCCTTCTTTAATGCATCACAAGCAGCATTTTGTTCAGCTAATTTTTTACTGTGAGCAACACCTTCACCATAAATGATATCATCAATTTTAACAATTACGGTAAATGTTTTGTTATGCGCTGGTCCCGTTTCATTAACTACTACATATTCTAAAGATCTTTTATCAGTTTGAACTAATTCTTGTAAAACTGATTTATAATCATTGTCAAAATTAATTTCTTTATTTTCAATTAAAGGTATAACATTGTCATAGACAAATTTTTTAACTCGTTCAAATCCACAATCTAAATAAATAGCACCAATAAAAGCTTCAAAAATATCAGCAACAATTGCTTTACGAGTTCTTCCACCATTTTCTTCTTCCCCATGTCCTAGTCTTAAATAATCATTTAGATGTAATCTAGTTGCATATTCAAAATTCGCATCTTCACAAACATATTTAGCCCGCATTTTAGTCATTACCCCTTCTTCATAAGAAGTATTTTTATATAAATATTCACTTATGATAACTTCTAAAACAGCATCTCCTAAATATTCTAATCTCTCATAACTTTCAATATTATTTTCATTAGCATAAGAACTATGAGTCAAAGCCGTTAAATATAATTTTTCATTATTATATTTTATGTTTAAGTCATTTAATAGCTTTTTCAAATTAATCACCATACCAATTATATCATATTTAAAAAATAAAATTTACTTTTTATTTATTTTAAGGTATAATTGTTTTATGAAATATTTTTTATTAGGATTCATAAAAGTATATCAAATGATCCCAGGTCCATGGCATAATAGTTGTCGCCATATTCCTACTTGTTCTAATTACGGAATTGAAGCAATTATAACTCATGGCAGTTTGAAAGGATCTATCTTAACAATTAAAAGAATTATTAGATGTAATCCTTTTGGTACTAAAGGATATGACCCAGTACCACCAAGAAAAGAGGTTGAAAAGTGAAAAAAATAATTTTAGTTTTATTAAGTATTTTATGTTTAACAGGATGTTTTAAAAGAGACAGTATGGAAGGAATAAATATTTATACTACCATTTATCCAATTGAATTTATAACTAATTATTTATATGGTGATTATAGTACTATTAACAGTATCTATCCAAATGGCGTTAATATTCAATTAGAAAAATGTGAAGGAGAATGTAACCTACTATATACTCTAACAGAAAAACAAATTAGTGATATTAGTCAAACCAATTTATTTATCTTTAATTCATTGTTATATGAAGGAGACTACGTTAAGCCAATGTTAGAAAACAACCGTAATTTAAAAATTATCAACGCTGCTGATAATCTAACTAATAATGAATTTTATGGTTTAGAAGAAATGTGGTTAGATCCATCGCGTTTATTGACTTTAGCGCGTAATATTAAAAATGGTTTTAACGAATATATCGACAATTACTACTTAAAACAAGAAATAGAAAATAATTTTGAAAAATTAAAAGAACAATTAGATAAATTAGGTTCTGAATTAGCTGACACTACAAAAAATGCTGATAATAAAATTATTGTAACTAATAATGATATGTTTAATTTCTTATCCAGAGACAAATTTGGATTAACTGTTTATTCCTTAGAAGAAAATGAAAACTTAACCCAAAAAACAATTAGTGATGTCAAATCATTAATTGATAATGGAACCATTAAATATATCTACATTAGACAATATGATGAACCAAATGAAACTATTAAAAATTTAATCGAAGGAACTGATGTTGAAATAATTAAATTACACATGTTAACTAATTTAACAGAAAATGAAATTAGTAATAAACAAGATTATTTCACATTAATGGAAGAAAATATTGAATTATTACGAAAAAATTTATATAATTAATTAAGGAGGTATAATTTATGTGGATAATTTTAATAATTATTGTGTTTATTATTTTAATTTCCATCAAACAAATTGATGAATATGAAAGAGGCGTTAAATTTACAACAGGAAAATTTACTAAAATGATGAACCCAGGTTGGCGATTAATAATTCCTATTTTTCAATCTTATAAAAAAGTTGACATTAGAACCAAAGCAGTTGATGTTCCAGAACAAGAAGCAATCACTAGAGATAATGTTTCCGTAAAAATCAATGCTGTTATTTATTATAAAGTATTTGACGCTTCTAAAGCTATATTAGCTGTTGAAAACTTTAGATATGCTGTTAGTCAATTAGCACAAACAACAATGCGAAATGCTGTTGGTGCCGTATCATTAGACGAGTTATTAGGCGAAAGAGAAAAAATATCAACCGAAATTTGTAAATTAATCGATCAAGCTACTGATCCTTGGGGAATTAAAGTAGAAAACGTTGAATTAAAAGATATTTCTCTACCAGAAGAAATGAAACGTGTTTTAGCTAAAGCTGCAGAAGCAGAAAGAGAAAAATTAGCAGTTATTACAAAAGCTGCTGGTGAAGTTGAAGCTTCTAAAAACTTAGCTAAAGCTGCAGAAATAATGGCTACAACTCCAGGTGCATTACATTTAAGAACATTATCAACTTTAAACGATGTTAGTTCTGATCAATCAAATACAATTATTTTTGCCGTTCCAATTGAAGTATTAAGAGCTTTTGAAAATAGCGATACTACTAAAGTAATTAAAAAATAGGCTTAAGTGCCTATTTTTTGTGTCCAATTTTTTCCTTCAACTAATCTGGTAACCATCATCGAACTAGAAACATCCCCTACTACATTTAAACAAGTTGCTGGTGGATCAATTAACCAACCAATTGTTGCAATAATTGGGAAAGCTTCTAATGGAAATCCATATAAAGATACAATCAACATTTCACCAATTAAACCACCACCTGGAATACCAGACATAACAACAGCAGATAAAACAGCTATTAATATGGCAATCAAATAAGTATCTATTCCTGTAAATGACATATTAAATATACCGAATAAGAAAGCTATCTTTAATATTGCCCCCATACTAGAACCTTCCATATGCATTGTTGCACCAATTGGTAAAGTTACTTCACGAATATCTTTAGGAACTCCAATATCACTAGCCACTTCTAAATTAGTTGGTAAACTTGCTAGTGATGATTGAGTAGCTAAAGAAGTTGCAGTTGCCGGTAAAATATTTTTATAAAATAGTCTAATTCCTTTTTTCTTAGCTGATAAATAACTATAAAGTGTATAAAATATAACAAAATAAACGACACACATTATATAATATAAAATCATACTCTTCGCATAACTACCAATTAATTGTGGACCAAATTCACCAATCAAAGAAGCAAAATAAGCACATAATCCAATTGGAGCATAGTACATTATAATCCTTACTATTTTCATCATTACTTCCGATATTGCTTCTAAACTTCGAGCTACATTTTTAGCCTTATCACCAACTAAGGCTATACCAATTCCAAAAAGAATAGAAAATATAATTAATGGTAACATATGCTCTCTTGAAAGTAATTCTGTAAAATCAGTAACAGTAATAGCAGAAACAATTTGATCACCAATACTAACACTAGTTTGTTCACCTGCTTCTAATACAATATTAGCATCACCAACTGGATCAACTACTTTAATAACTACTAACATTAAAACTGCAGCAATCGCACTTGTCACAATAAATATTAAAAATACATATTTCAAAATTCTACCCAATCTTTTTAAATTAACCATATTAGCAATACTACTTGATATTGTAAAGAAAACTAAAGGTACGACAATTGTATACATTAAATTTAAAAATACACTACCAAATGGCTTTAAAATAACTGCATCCTCTTTTAAGAAAAATCCCAATATACATCCAATAATAATTGAACATAACAGGATTATTGGAAATCGATAATTTTTCCAAAAACTTTTTTTCATTTTAACCTCCCATTAAATTATATTTTTTAGATAAATAAATATTTCCTAAAACATATAATATATTAGGTGATTGATATGTATATTGGGATAATTGGTAGAAAAAATGATGACAAAATAACTTTTAACAAGGAAATTATCGATGTTATCAATAAGTATAATTTTATTCCTTTAGGAATAATTGTTGACTTTAAAAATGATAGTAATAATGAATTTAAAAAAATCAAACCATTGATTGATTTATGTTCTGGAATTATTTTACAAGGTGGTTCTGATTATTATGATATCGATATTATTATTACCAAATATTTACATAAAAACAATATTCCAACACTAGGAATATGTCTAGGTATGCAAACAATGGCAATGGCATTTAATGGAATTATGTCCGATATAATTGATCACAAAAGTAACAATTTATACGTTCATCAAATCAATATAAATAAAAATTCTAAATTATATAAAATCATTAAGAAAAATAAAATAACAGTTAATAGTCGTCACCAATCTTATATTGTTAGTACAGATTTAAGTATAAGTAGTAAAGCAAATATTATTGAATCAATTGAAGATTCTAATAAAAATTTCTTTATTGGCGTTCAGTGGCATCCAGAAACTTTAATGGATGAAAATAGTATTTTGCTCTTTAATAGCTTCTTTTCAAGTTTAAAATAACAAAAAAATAAAAAAATTTAACAAAAGTACTTGTCAAATTAATAAAAATAAGGTATACTTAAAGAGCATTTCAATTTTGGGCCTGTAGCTCAGTTGGTTAGAGCACACGCTTGATAAGCGTGGGGT
>CAMLYN010000077.1 GCA_946491675.1 uncultured Mycoplasmatota bacterium
ATTATTAAAAAACGATTCATAACCTATATATGTAACACCTTCTGGTATTGTTACGCTAGTTAACTGATTATTTGAAAATGCACCATATCCTATTTCAATAACACTATTAGGAATTAATACACTAGTTAATCGATTATTAAAAAACGATTCATAACCTATATATGTAACACCTTCTGGTATTGTTACGTTTGTTATGTTTCTATCAGCAAAAACATAATCTGAAATCAATTTAACGCCTTCTGGTATTTTAATTTCAGAAGAATTGCCACTATATTTCAAAAGCACATTATTAACAACAAAAAATTCTTCATTATTATTATCATACCAAGGATTTCCTACAAATGATGTACTAACAATATACTCAACACTTTCAGGAATAATTATATTTGTTAATTGATTACCAGCAAAAGCAGCATCATCTATATGTGTAACACTATTTGGTATTGTTATACTAGTCAATTGATTATTCATAAATGCTTTAGATACTATCATTGTAATACTGTTTGGTAATATTAAACTGGTTAACTGATTATTAGAAAATGATTCATACCCTATATATGTAACACCTTCTGGTATTGTTACATTACTTAATAAATTGTTAGCAAAAGCAGCATCATCTATATATGTAATACTATTTGGCATCGTTATACTAGTTAATTGGTTCTTGAAAAATGCTGCATAGCCAATTGTTTCTAATTTTGTTACTTGGCTTAAATCAATACTATTTATCATATAGCTCTTTATGTATCTATTATTTATAAAACTATAATCATTGTCTTCATTGTTGAACATACTATCCGATATATTTCCAAATGACTCATCACCAATACTAATAATATCTTTTCCATCAATACTTCTTGGCATTACTACATCATAACCACCACAAGTATTGTCATAACCAGTTATCTCTATTCCATTAATTTTTTCTAAATTGGTTATAACACCTTCTACTTCTAACTCTTCGTAAGTAAAAAGGCCTTGATTGACTAAGTCTTTAATTGAGTAACTCTCATCATCAGTACATATAAGTTCCACAATATCAGACGGTGTATCAAAAGAGGTAAAATATGTTATACAAGTATCATAATTAATATCATAAGAATCAGCTATACTAATATTTTCATAAGCAAAGCATTCCTCTGATGTAGTCATTATACATTCTTCACTATATTGGTATTTATACTGATTGGTACTATTATCCCATCTATATACTACACAACCAGTCATACTTTCATTATTTCTTGGATCTATTATATCTTTATCTTCTAAAAAACCACTATTAATTAATGTTTGTAAACTTAATTGTTTAGTTGTTGTACTAGGTATTAATCCTTGACTTGTTACATACATTTTTGATGCTTCAATTATTCCATCAATACTTCTTTGATAAGCCTGTTGTCTTGAGTTAGTTAATACATTATCAATTATTGGAAATGTTATTAGTACTATTATGGCTAATATAATTAATACGCCTAACAATTCAATCAACGTAAAACCTGGCATTAATATTTTATTATTTGATATTTTCATCATAATCAACTCCTAATTAATGACGTGGTGGGATACAAGCATAATCACTACCATTTGCATATTCTGGCATATCTAATTTACTTATTATATTAGATGTTGAAACAGTTATAATTGGGCGAATTCCTGTGGTGATAGATCCGTCAACACCACCGTCGTTGAGCGCACCAACGGAGTCGACGCGCCAAGCGCCGTTCGGGTAGGAGGCAATTTCATAATCTATTGGCGTACTTGTCCAATATGTAAAAGGACGACAATTAGTAAAAAAGTTTAAATTTATTGTTGCTAATTCTGGTATTAATATATCGCCATAGCCAGCTTGCTCAAATTTTTCTCGACAATCATCACCACAACTAGCAACTTTTTGCCATGCTTCCTCAATTCTAGTAAAATATTCACTTTCCCAATTACTTTTGTCTGCTAATTCTTGATAAAATTCAGTTGTATTTAATATATCTATAGCAGTCGGTATTTTTTTACTTATTACATTACTCCAATTACTTGTTCTTTCTTCTAATGCTTTATTCGCTGTTATTGGACCAAATTTGTATAGATTTTGATTTAAAATTTCTTCACTATCACTGCTAGAGTTTCCTCCTGCATTGTTATAATCTTCTTCACTGATCCATTCTACTGGATTACCTAAATTGCGATCTAGTAATCCTGTTACTTCATTATCATTTTTTTCTAGGACATAAATATTTTGGGTTATTCCATTTCCTACATCTACTTTTAATAAATCACCTACTGCATATATTATTTTACATTTTTCTTCATACTCATATTTATACTGATTAGTACTATTATCCCATCTATATACTACACAACCAGTCATACTTTCATTATTTCTTGGATCTATTATATCTTTATCTTCTAAAAAACCACTATTAATCAATGTTTGCAAACTTAATTGTTTAGTATTAGTATCAGGAACTATTCCTTGACTTGTTACATACATTTTTGATGCTTCAATTATTCCATCAATACTTCTTTGATAAGCCTGTTGTCTTGAGTTAGTTAATACATTATCAATTATTGGAAATGTTATTAGTGCTATTACGGCTAAGATAATTAATACACCTAATAATTCAATTAATGTAAAGCCTTTATTTTTCATCTTCCACCTTCTTTATACGATTAATGACAATTTGATATTTATCAAATCTTTTTTCAACTTTTCCCTCTACTATATATATACTACCTATAATTATATCACAAAATTCTTTTGGAAACAAAATAAATTCAGAAATATTCGTTTCATCACTAGCTGTTATAAATAACATTTCTTTATTATTTTTCGTTTTAACTCTTTTAATTTTTTCAATATAAACTAAAGCAATAATATTTTTATCATAATAATCAACAATATCTTTTAAATTAATAGCTTTAATTTTATTTTTTAAATTAGCAACCGGATGATTACTTAAATAAGTTCCAAATACTTCAATTTCGCGATTCATCAATTCTTGTTTAGTATATTCCTTTAAATTAACTAATTCTGGTTTTAAAGTATCACCTAAAAGACCTCCTAATTCACTATAATTAGTTAAAACATCAATATTATTATCAAGAGTTTTTTGATTACAAAACTCTAAAAAACAACCAGCTTTATTTAAACTTTCAATAACTTTATTATTAATGCTTTTCCTATAGCAACGAGCGAAAAAGTCAAAAATATCTTTAAATTTTCTTTTTTGTCTTTCTTCAACAATAAATCTAGCTGCAATAGCACCGACATTTTTAATATTAGTTAAAGGATAAATAATTTTGTTATCTTTAATAATATAATCAACATCACTTTCATTAATACTAGGTTTTATAACTTCAATTTTACCTTTACACATATTAATATATTCTCTTGTTTTAATCTCACTACCAATAACCATCGATAATAAATGTTTCATAAAAACTGAATAATAATATGCTTTTAAATAAGCCATTTTGTAAGAAACTAAAGCATAAGAAACAGAATGAGCTTTATTAAATCCATAAGAAGCAAATTTTAAAATTAAGTTATAAATATCAGTAGCCACTTCTTTAGTATACCCGTTTTTGATAGTTTGACTAATAAACTTATCTTTTTCTTTTAATAAGATATCCTCTTTTTTCTTACTCATCGCTTTTCTTAAAAGATCAGCTTCAGCTAAAGAATAATTGGCAAGAATATGGGCTATCTGCATAATTTGTTCTTGATAAATAATAATACCATAAGTTGGTTTTAAAACTTTCTCTAATGGTTTAATAATTTCATATTTTTCCAAGCCATTTTTTCTTTTAATATAAGTATCGATATTTTGCATTGGCCCAGGCCTAAATAAAGCAATAGCAGCAACTATATCATCAAAATTACTTATTTTAAATTTTCTTAAAAAATTAATCATACCACTTGATTCAAACTGAAAAATTCCGATCGTATCGACGTTTGTAAATATTTTGATAGCCTTATCATCATTTAATGGTATATCTTCAAATTTGATATTTATTTCTTTTAAAACATCATTAATTAAAGTTAAATTTTTTAAAGCTAAAAAGTCCATTTTAAGCAATCCTAAATCTTCTAAATATTCCATCGAATAACCAGTAATATATAAATTATCGTGGTAGACTAAAGGAATTATTTCATCCAAATTATTTTTAGACATAACCACACCAGCCGCATGAATACTAGTATGTCTTTTTAATCCTTCTAACTTTAAAGCTATTTTATATAATCTTTTTAATTCTATATTATCTTTAATATAATTTTTTATTTTAGGATAATTATCATATAAACTTAATCTAGAATCTAATAATTTAGCTAAAGAATCAATTGTTTTACTATTAATATCTAAAGTTTTTCCAACATCTCTTATAACTTGTTTACTACCAAGTGTACCAAAAGTAATGATTGGGGCAACTTTTTTAATTCCATATTTATTGATACAATAGTTTAATACTTCTTCTCTTCTTGTATATTCAAAATCTATATCAATATCAGGCATACTGATTCTTTCAGGATTTAAAAACCTTTCAAACAATAAATCATATTTAATTGGATCAATTGTTGTAATATTAAGACAATATGAAACTAATGATCCTGCCGCACTTCCTCTACCTGGTCCTACTAATATTCCATTTTCTTTAGCATATTTAACATAATCCCAAACAACCAAAAAATAATTACAAAACCCCATTTTTTTTATAACATCTAACTCATATTTTAATCTATCTTGATAAATTTTATTTACTTTCTCACCAAAAATTTTTTTTAATCCTTCTTTGACCAACTGTTTTAAGTAAGTGTAACTATCTAAATTGTTAGGACAATTATAAATTGGCAACAAATCTTGTTTGAGTGGTAAGGTAACATTACATAAATCAATTATTTCTTCATTACAATCATCAGTATATAATTGATAATTTAATAAATGATTATCGTGTTTATTTAAATTTATTTCTTTAACACTCACACCTTTATTAATTGCATATAGATATTTTAAATAACTACGATCAGCTTCTTCTAAATATAATACTTCATTTAAATATACTGTTTTTCCATTTAAACTTTTCTTCTCATCTAAATTGGTATAACCTTGATATAAATATTTATAAAATTTATAATTATCATAATTTTCTAAATTATAATATGGTACAATACAAACCAATTCATCACTATATTTTCTTAAAATATTTAAATCAACTTTTTCTTTTGAATTAATAGTACTTAATTTTATCAGATTTTTATATCCTTCATAGTTAATTGCATATAATATAATATCAGCTATTTCTAAACCGATAATTGGTTTAATATTGTTTTTTTTACATTTAAGATAAAACTCTAACACACCATACATACTATCGTCAGTAATAGCTAAAGTTTTTAGATTGTGTTTGATAGCAAAATTAATTAAATCATCGATTTTAATTAAACTACTTAATAGACTATTATCTGTTTTAATATAAAGTGGTCCCATGCTATCAACTCCTAGTATTATTTTACTATATTTTTAACAATTTTAAAAGAAATATTTGACTTATTTCATAATATATAGTAAAATGTAATAACGAAGAAAAACAAGGAGGAGTTAAACATGGCTAAAAAAGTAACAAGTAAAAAACCTTTAAGCGGGAATTTAAGATCACATTCTCCCGAGTTTGACAGTTGATGATTAATGAAACAGAAGATTAACCTTTGTAATAT
>CAMLYN010000078.1 GCA_946491675.1 uncultured Mycoplasmatota bacterium
ATGCTGAATTACAAGCTGAAAATCATAATGCGATGACTATGAAAGATTGGGTAGAAAAATTAAATGCATTTTTGCAATTTAATGGAAAAGAAATTCTCCATAATGTTGGGAAAATATCTGCTAAGGTTGCCCAAGAATTAGCATATCAAGAATATGATAAATTTAAAGTAAAACAAGATAAGTTATATAAATCTGATTTTGATAATTTTCTTAATGAAACGAAAATGATAGGGAATGGAAGTGATAATAATGCCAAATGAAGAAGGAAGTTTTAAAAAAGAAAATCAACAAAAAAAGCCAATAACAACTTTATTTATGTTAGAATCTCTTGACGGTAAGATCAGCAGTGGTAATACCGATGAATTAGATGCCGACAAAGATTGGTGTCAAATTGATGGCGTTAAAGAAGGATTACATCAGTATTATGAAATAGAATCTACAACGGATGATTTTTCACTAAATACTGGTAGAGTCATGGCTAAAATTGGCGTGAATGATAGAAATGAATATCATAATAAAGTTGATATAAGCTTTGTGATTATTGATAACAAACCACATTTAAATGAAAACGGAATTGATTATATATGCAATTGGGTAGAAAAATTAATATTAGTCACTATAAATAAAAATTATATCGCATATTCCTTAATAGAGAAATATGATAACCTAGATATTTTATATTATGAAGAATTAGATTTAACAAAATTATTAGAAGATTTATTTAGTAAATATCATGTTGAAAGATTAACAATTCAATCTGGAGGTAGTCTTAACGGACTATTTTTACGAGACAATTTAATTGACTATGTAAATATAGTAATTGCTCCATTATTAGTTGGAGGCAAAGATGTATCGACTCTGATCGATGGAGATGCAATTAGCCATTCAGAAGAATTAAATAAATTAAAAGCTTTGGAACTTATCGAATGCAATCAATTAGACAATTCTTATATTCAGCTAAAATACAAAGTGAAAAGATAAAACCTAGTTTATAGAGTAGATTTTTTCTACTTTTTCTTTTCCAAGAAAAGTATGATATAATGAAATAGATTTATGAGAAAGTGATTACAATGAATAACGAAAAAATACCAACAATTACCAATATAAATTGGTTGATTACGATTTATTGTAACCCCAAGCAAGCCCTTATAAATAAAGACTTTCTTCAATTTTAGATCTTGCATATTTTCATTAAAAAACACCCAAAATCAATAAAAATTGAAAAAAATATAGCAATTTTAACAATATTTATAATAGGAATTAGAAATGTGATTACGACATTGTAACCCCTTAAGAGAATTAAGAAAGAAGGTGCTAAATTTGAATAATAAATTAGAAACAATTTCAAATCTATTTGAAGGTAAAGAAATAAGAAGTATTTGGGACAGTGAAAAAGAAGATTATTATTTTTCAGTTGTAGATGTTATTAGCGCATTAACAGAAAGCCCTAGACCAAGAAAATATTGGAATGCTTTAAAAACAAAACTAGATAATGAGGGAAGTCAGTTGTCCTCAAAATTGGGACAACTGAAATTAAAATCTCAAAAAGATGGGAAAAGTTATTTAACAGATGTTTTAGATACTAAAGGAATATTAAGGTTAATTGAATCTGTTTCTAGCCCTAAAGCCGAACCATTTAAAGTTTGGTTAGCCAATTTAGGTAGTGAGAGAATTGATGAAGTATTTGATCCTGAAATTGCTGCTAATAGGGTCGTTAATTATTATCGCAATAAAGGATATAGTGATGAATGGATTAAAAAAAGATTAATTGGAATTGTTGATAGATTTAAACTAACTGATATATGGAAAGATGGAGGCATTGAAAAACCAGTAGAATATGCAATGCTTACAAATGAAATATATAAAGGTTGGTTCGGAATGAAAGCATCAGAATACAAAGCATATAAAGGTATAAGAAAAGAGTCTTTAAGAGATAATATGACAGATATCGAAATTGCTTTAACTAATATAGGTGAAATAGCTGCTCGTGATATTGCAACGAATGAGCACCCACAAGGTTTAAATGAAAATATGAAAGTTGCAAAACGTGGTGGCAAAGTTGCTAATGATGCTAGAATTTCTTATGAAAAAGAAACCAAAAAATCAGCAATATCAAATAAAAATGCACTTAACTATCAATATGTTGATGAGCAACAAAAAATAGAAAGTAAAATTAATCAGTAAAAATAATAATCACACATTTAACCTTAATTGTATTTGAATTTATAATTAATATGGAGTGTGATTTTATGGATAAATATAACATTAAAGAATTAGCAGAAAAATTAGAAAGATGCAGAAATGTAAATCTTGATGATGTAAAATTAGAAGATGTGGATGAAATAACAGATATAAAAATAGATAGAAGGAAACCTAGTAATGAGAGAATATTGGATTTTATTACGAAGGCAAAGAATCCTTATATATTTAAGGTTAATGGAAAGCTAGTAAGAATTAGATTTTCAGACGCGGATAAAACCGCTGATGAATGTCTTACGAATGTTTTAAAAAATTTATATAGATAATATGAAAGAGGTGAAATAGTGAATTTTTTAGGAAGTAAAACAATAGAAACAGATAGACTGATATTAAGAACTCAAACTATGAATGAACAAAAAAGATTATGGGAAATATTAATGATACCTGAAGTTAATAAATATTTTTTAACAGTTCCACCAAAATTTAGAGAAAAATTAAAAGATTGGGATAAACAACAAAAATTCTATGAAGATGATATGAAGCATGCTAATGATAACAATGTATTTAGGTGGAGTATATTTTTAAAAGATACTGGAGAATGTATCGGAAGACTATCTTGTCATGAAGGACATGATGAAGATGAAAGTATTAATAATCCAAATATACGAGGAGTAGGATGGATAATCGACCCTAAATTTCAAGGACATGGTTATGGCACAGAGGCAGCAAAAGCAATGATAGATTTTATGTTTTTAGATTGTGAAATTGAACAAATAATAACAGGAGCGGCAATTTGTAATCCAGTTTCTTGGAAAATTATGGAAAAATTAGAATTTGAAAGACAAGAAAAAACTAAAATGATTCAATATACATTCTTAGATGAGTTAACGGAAATTTATTCTTATGTAATGACTAAAGAAAGATATTTATCTTTAAATTTGCCTAGTAGGAGGGAATGATAAAATGGATAATCGACAAAATTCGACAAATATAAACTGGTTGATAACGATTTATTGCAACCCCTTTGGAAATTCTTGTAAATATAGGAATTGTGAGATTTTAGTTCTTACACGTTTTAGCTGAAAATAGTTAAAATTTGAGTAAAAATGATAAAAATATCAAATTTTTAAGGCTTTTTAGTAGGAGAATTAGTAAAGTGATACCGCCGTTGCAACCCCTGTTAAATATAAAGTAAAAAAAGTTTTGTTGGTTAGATATAAAAACATTATATAAAAAATTTTAATAATGCAAAGTGATAATATACATGTAAAAAACTTAGAGAATAATAAGTTTTAAAATGACAAATACAGTGGATATGAAGGAGTAGAAAAATATGTTGAAATATTTAATGATGATTAATAAAGAAGAACTTGGATTAATTATTAAAATGATATTAAAATGTTATAAAAAAGACTTATCTAAAATTAATTTTTCTAAGGAAGAATTTGTTGATGAAATTAGAAATTTTATTAAAAGTGTTCAACAAAAAATTTTAATAGCTAATAATAATGATTGTGATTTTGATTGCGTAATAGAAAATTTTGCATCTGATACTTTAGGAACTCATACTAGAAAAAAGGGTGAAAGTGGGGATAGAAGGATTGATATAATTAAAATTAACAAAAAAGCAATTGAAAATATTTATGAAGGGTATTTATTAGATGGATTAATTACAATATTTCACGAATTAGCTCATTCAGTAATAGTTAGCGAATTAGCAAATAAAAAAATAAATTTTCAATTAGTTATGATTGCTAAAGAAAAATTAATTCGACATATGAGTTCTCCTATTTTGCGAGGAAAAATTGATAAAAAATATGGTTATAATTTTGATGAATGTACTTATTATGATGATAATTATGAAATTAATAAAGAAGAGATAATTTGTGATTATATGGCATTGGAAGTAATAGAACAGTTATTTCAACAAATTTTGATAAATGAGGATATCGAAGAAATTCAAAATATGTATCAAAAATTGCAACAAAAATTTAATGTAAAAGAACGTTATTTCGAATCTAATTATAATTTTAATAGTTATAAACTTGATCTATTTGAGGCATTTGATCTTCTTATAATAAAATTTCCTAATATTGCTGTATGTCCACAATTTAAATTTGAATATTACTTAGATGAAGTAGGAAAGGTAAAAAAATATACTTTAGAAGAAATTCAAAGTTTTAGAAAAACTGAGACTAATCCTGAAATTTGTTCGTATTTAGACGAACTAATAGAAAGGAAAAAAATCACTAGTTCAGCACTATTTAATAGTAAAAAAATATAAAAAAGGAATTGTGAAAATGGAAAATTTAGAAAAAATGTCGTCAAAAATAAGTATCAACTGGTTGATACCAATTTATTGCAATCCTTTTGGAAATCCTTGTAAATAAAGGAATTGTGAGATTTTAGATCTTACACGTTTTAGCTAAAAATAGTTAAAATTTGAGTAAAAATGATAAAAATATCATATTTTTAAGTCTTTTTATTAGGATAATTAATAAGGTGATACCGCTATTGCACCCCCTTTTGCAAATAAGTTATTTAATCTCTTATAAAAATACTATAATTAAAAAATATAAAGATTACTAAAGGAAGGGATAATTATGAAAACATTAGAAATTGTATTTGGAAATTCTTGTTATATGACAATGAAAAATAGTTCTCTTAGAAGTAACAATATTTTGTTATGTAATTTACTTTTAAATGTAGGTGATTTATCAAAAATTGAAGAATATAAAATAGATTTACCAGATGAATTATGTAATGAAATTGGTAACTATTCTTTTGAAAAAGAAATATTAATTATTAAAGAAGCAATAACTAGAAAAGACAAAATAAGAATTTGGACAAGTCATTATAATGTTTATTCTTATTTAATTATGTTATATATTTGTAATATTTTAAAAAATATCGAATGTGATTTATATGTTACATATAGTGATGAATATGACAATACTGAAAATTATATTTCTCCTAGTATGATGAATTCAAAAGAGTTAGAAAATTTAGCTAATTTAGAACATAAATTATCTAAGGATGATATATTTAAATTTTCTAGTATATGGGAAGAACTTGTAAATAACAATTCTGAAATGAGGATATTAGAAAATGGTATAGTAAAATCAGTATCAATTAATTATTATGATAATATGATTTTAGATAAACTTAAGTCATTAGGTAGTGTTAAGGTTTCTAAATTAGTAGCTATGTTGATGCAGGAAATATATTTAATTGATATTCTATATGTATATTTTATAAATAATTTAATAAAAAATGATAAAATAAAAGTTGTAAAAATAGATAATGATAGATTTTTTGACAATGTTATTGAACTAGTATAATCTATAATGCGAAGGAGTGATTAAAATGAATGAAAATCAAGATAAGGGGGTAAAAAAAAGTGGTATCAATTGGTTGATTACGATTTATTGCAACCCCTAGCAAAAACCTTATAAATAAAGGC